>NZ_JACIYL010000885.1 GCF_014359955.1 Thermogutta sp.
TGGACGCCCGTTGAGGATGAATGCGTCGAACACCGTGTTGAGGGGACTCACATTCAATTCGTAGTAGAGCCGAGGATTCCCCGTTGGACAGAGAAAAACTTCAACACACTCCTCATCGTAGATGGGACTATCGCGTTCCCGGAGGGTTCCCCAGACGAAATCATCCTCACATTGAAACCCCACGTACAGATACCGGTCATTGTAGAGGAGTCTCACTCGCGTCCTGTGACGCGGTGCCTTCCCTGCGATTGGCTCACTGAGCTCGGCCACAGGTGCCGCATGCCAGAGTGGATCGTCGAGATCGCCGGTCAATTCCAGGTCACGCTCAATTTTGAAACAACGGTAAACGGGTTCGAAGAGAAAAATCCGCTGCGCCCCCACGCCCTCCGGCAACTCTTCAAGGGCTTTGCGGCACTTCTCTCGATATTCGTCCTGCTCTCCAGGAACGGAAGGCAAGCTCGCCCCGACCTGCCACGCCTCCTTGGCTTCTTCAAGGCGACCGAGCTTGGCGAGGGCGATTCCCTGCCAGTATCGCGCGGGCGCTTCGATCGGTTTGTTGGATCGCCCAACATGTAGGTTCTTCGGGTAAGTGAGAGCCGCTTCAAAATCAGCCAGAGCGGAACGAAGATCGCCGCGGTCCATCCGTTGTTGACCCCGACGTATATGGGCACGATTGAAAAGCCGCCACACGATGTCCTGCCCTTCCCAGTTAGTGAAATAGGGGGCATTTTCCAGCACCCGCAGGCAGTCATCGTATTGCTCGCTATCGAAATACATTTGGGCCAGCAGTACGGTAAGGTCGCTCCGTCGCACGCCAGAGAGCGGCATGGTTTCAACAAGGTGGATGGCCTCACTTCGGCGACCCGCTGCAACGAGAATCTCGGCCAGATCGCGATAGAGTGTTTGGTCCTTAGGATTTGATTTGATGGCCTGCCGATAATACTTCTCCGCGGCAGCGAGATCGCCCCGGGCTGCTGCCTCCAATCCCAGATTGCGCCAGGCCACGCTGTTTGACGGCTCCAGTTCTGCGGCCCGTTTCCAGAGAGGCACCGCCTCGTCCACACGGCCCAGCGCGGCCAGCAGGCAACCAAGCTGAAACCACGCGTGACCATCCCCAGGATTAGCGGCCACAACGTACTTCAGGATGGGAATCTCTTCCACACGCGAGGCAAACCGTTTAGGCACTCTGTGTTGTACCGCCCGGGTCAGCATCTGCTTGGCCGCTTCTGTTTTGCCCTGCCCGTCCAGTAACCATGCGAGCGTCCAGTAGCTCATCGCCGAGAGCTTGGGCACGGCCTCCGGATCCGCCGTGACAATCTCGGCAAGGCGAGTGGCCAGCGCATCCTGACCAAGATCCTTGAGAAAATGAACGGCCTCCAGCATTTCAAACTCAAAGTCGCCCAATCGATCGAGCATATGGTGGACGAACAATTTTTCACCGTCGCTGTTGCCGAACGCGAGAATCCATGCGGGAACGACAGCCGTGGTTTCATGGGCGCTCCGCAGCCTCGCCAGGTCGAAGGCTTCTTCGCGTTTCCCTTGTGCAAAGAGGGCCAGAATCAAATGATTCTCCGCGACGGGATCGGCGGGGTTTGTTTGAAGTGCCCGACGGAAGGCGGCCTCCGCGGCTTCGAAGTCGCCGCGCCGCATCGCGATTCGGCCCAACAGATCAGCAGAGATCGCGGCAGTTTCCTGATGTTTTTCCGCCT
>NZ_JACIYL010000886.1 GCF_014359955.1 Thermogutta sp.
CGACGGCGGGGCCACCACATAGCCGCGGGGGCCTTTCGTATCGACCCCCGGGGCAATCACCCCAACGGAGTTTGGCCAATTCGCCCTGAAGTAAAGATGAAACCCACCTCGCGGGGTTTGGACCAACGGGCAACCTGTAGCCTTCAGCTCACGGCGACGCTCCTCACCCGGCCAGCCAGCCTCCAGGGCAGCGGGGTCAATGTCCAGTACAGAGAAGCCGTCTCCGGTTGCTATGCCCCAATTGCACCCCGGAAACTCTGCCAGCCAGCGGCGAACGGTCGCCTCGTCACGGGCGGCCCGTTCCGGCCAGTTTTGGAGAATCGGCCCCTTAGTGCCCGCCTTTAGCGGATGGAGCCGGTATTCGTAAGAGAGATATTCTCGCAGAAGCTGGTGCATGAGGTTCCTCTTATTGCGGCTGATCGGGAAGAGAGTTGTCACCTTCCACTGCGGAGTCCGCGCGACCTGATTGGCTAGCCAGCTCTTGTTCAATCCACTTCTCCACCGCCTGACGTGGAAAGCGAAGGCAGCGGCCGATCCGCAGCGACGGAAGTTTTCCCGCTTTGGCCCAGGTCCAGGCCGTCCGCTGGCTAACACGAAGCAGTCGGGCCACCTCGGGCAGTGTCAAAAGGAGCGAGTTCTGATGGGGACAGTGGTGTGTCATCTTTTTCCTCCTATTGGAATGACACGATACGTACCGAAAACTTTCTGTGACCCGTTTCCAGTATAAGGGGCGCCTGTTGCAAAATGCCGCCACTTGCAGCAAGGGGATGAGGCTTACGGAATTCGCTTTGGGGATTTGGAACGCATTATAAACCCCAGGGGTTAGAAACTTGGGACAGTTTTACAGCGATTCATGCTTTTGCTTGCGTTGTCAGCCGCTCGGGTGGCCGGGATCTGCCAAGAAGGCAAGGAAATTGCGATGTATGTGACGATACTTTAAGAGATTATGGCACTTACGCTTTTTGCTCCCAGGGCACTGTGCATGACTTGACACGCGATAGGCAATGCCATCAATCGCCGTACGTGGAGGGTGACGGACAAGGAGTTTGCGTGGGCCGATGTTCGCTTTCCAACCCTGCCGTAGCAGGACCGTAATTTATTCGGCAATCGCGTGGAATGAACCGGCTGGCCAGCGCGGAGGAGCATTTCAAGACTGTCAAGGGATTACCAGACCGACCGGCCGGGCACCTTAAAAGAAACTTTCTCCAGCCTCAACTCTGTTCAGCGTTGACTGAAAGAATTCCAATCCCCCGGATGGAACGCCGACATAACTCCTTCGAGGGGCTTGACAACACACACACACATTTAAGCTTGCTGACGAATTTCTGGCACTCACGGGCACTTTTCTCAAATTGGAGCGGGGTTCAATGGTTGGTGGGCAAAAAGGGACGCGGTTGAGGGCAGAACGGGGGTGCGACGAGGGCCCAGCAACGAGTCCACAGGCGGTCGCTGACACGGAAAAACTCTTCGAGGCGGCCCTTGCTGCCCATCGCGGAGATGATCTTCTGAGGGCCGAGAGATTCTATCGGCAGATCCTGGAAATGGACCCTCACCACCCGGGTGCTTGGCATTTTCTGGGCGTGATTGCCTTGGCTAAGGGCGATCTCCAAGAAGCTTGCCAAGCGATCGAGTCCTCATTGCAGTTTTGTCCTCAAAAGGCTGTTTACTGGAACAATTACGGGGCTGTCTTAAAGGCCCTTGGTCGA
>NZ_JACIYL010000887.1 GCF_014359955.1 Thermogutta sp.
CACGACAAGCGTGCCCCTCCGAACGAATACTCGGAAGGACCTGCTTGTCACGTCCGCTTGTCACGTTTGGATGATCCACCCCAAGTCACTCGCCTTTCGGTAAGGGCCATTCATGAATTGCCCCTACAGCACCTTGCGCTCGTGGCATCCCATAGGTTTTGGTAAAAAATGGGGATGGCTCGGCGGGGGCGGGGCTTGACCAATCGGCCGAGTTGAGGAATATTCTAAATAAGAACGGACCGATGATATGGGGGCGTAGCTCAATTGGTTAGAGTACCGGACTGTCGATCCGGTGGTTGCGGGTTCGAGTCCCGTCGCCCTCGCTCGAAAAAGGACTGCGTCTTTTTCGGACGCAGTCCTTTTAGTTTGAGCGTCGATTTCTAACTCAGATGTGATTCTGAGACCGTGGCTACCACCTTTGACTGGTGCGATACTCCAAACTCGGGTACGCCGCGTTTCTGAGGGTACAGACGGGGCTGGCTGATCGATCAGCGGCGGTGGCCGCGTTCCGGGGCTTATTCCTCAGCCGCAGCGCATTCAGCCATTTTGGCTAGATAGAACTCCTCCGTGAGGAATTCGTTCTCATAGAGCGTATTCAGCATGCGGATACGACCGGCCACTTGTGACTTGCTGAAGGGCGCGCGGCCCGCTTCTTTGATGGCCTTGCGGGCGGCCTCTACCATTTCCGGCGGTACCTGGGGCGGAGTGCGCTTGGGCTGTGGCTGGTAGGAAGGATCGTACACCCGAGCCAGTAAGTCACCCACAGGCAGCAGATGCCGCCACAGAAATGCCTGCATTTTGTCCTCAGCGGGGACGGCCTCATGAACGATCTCCTGGTCCCCGATTTTGGCCCTCCCGATGACCGTGAGCGGTACCGCCCCGTTGGAGTCCTTCAGCGTCGTTTTCACCCCGAGCGAGACCATTTCCTGATTGGCCCGCAGAGTCACCGGCGAATTGGCAAAACCTTCCGGGGGATCCTTGAGGGTGACCTGGATATCGCTCGCGAACCCGTCTTTCCGGATCGCGTACACCCGCACGGCGGCGGCGCTTTGACTACGAATGGCCAATCCTGACGGAATCACCCGCAGGGCAAAATCGGGACGCGGTTCACTCAATCGCAGGCGATAGGCATATTCCTCGCCACCTTTTCTTGTTGTGTCACCGAGATACACGAAATACGTGCCATCTGCCGGCAACTGGAACATGATGTACGAATCCGCATGGTAGGTCATCTGACCCATGCCCGGATCTTCATAATCGTCGTTGATGGCAAGGAGCTTGCCGTTCGCATCGGTAATCCGCAGGAGGGAGTCCAGTGGGGAATTCAGCCGTCGTGCCATGACTTCCGCCACGAGCGTTTGGCCCGCCTTGCCCTCCACACGAAAGACATCCCAGTCGCCCGGTTGATCAATCCGGCCGTTGATGATCGCCGGGAGGGAAACAGGTTGTGCCTGATCTGGCTGGTTATTGGGTTCTTTTTCGAGGACTTCGGGCAGGGTGTCCAGTGCGAACGGCACGCGATTGGAGACCAGGCCGTTTCGGTCCGCACGGATGTAGTGAATCCCGGGTCCGGCATCCTGTGGCGGCATCTGTACCTGGGCGCCTTCTGTATTCCAACCTTTCACCGCCAGGGAAACAGGTTGCCCGACCTGTCCGCCGAGGGGAAAGATATGCGTGATGAAGGGTGCCTCGGCAATGGAGAC
>NZ_JACIYL010000888.1 GCF_014359955.1 Thermogutta sp.
TTGAAAAACGTGGTCGAAGTTTCCGATGGGTTGGTGATTGTGCAGTAGCAATACGAGTCGCACGAGAGGGGATTGATTTACGGGGGAGTGACTCATGGGTGTGTCCAATCGATGCTCGCGAAACCAACAAAGTTGAGGAAACCGTCCATCAAGCCGAGTTGGGAAGGAACGCGGAAGAACGGATAGGCAATCAGAAGGAACGAGCTCACCAGAGGCCCGCGACGTCCTATTCTTTTTGCCAAACCGTTCTATTTCCTGTATCGGCAATCTCTAAGCAGTCGCTCCAGATTACCTATTCCAATCTGTTTTCCTGAGTCATACGGATTCTCAACTGGTGCGGAGCGTTTGTGCCGCCTCTTCCGGAAAAACGGGGTTGATGTGGATGCCTGTGCCCCATTCAAAACCCGCCGCGCGACTCACACTGGGGAGGACCTCGATTCGCCAGTGAAAATAGGGGCTCTTCTTGCGAAAGGGGGCCGTGTGGAAAAGCACGTTATATCCAGGTTTGCCGAGATGGGTTTCGATCGTCTTCAGCACGTTTCGGATGGTTTCCGCAAGACCGGCGAGCGAGCTCGGCGTCAGCGCTTCGAACCGTTCCTCGTGAGCATCGGGAAGAATCCATGTTTCGTAAGCAAATCGGCTGACGAACGGACAAAACGCGGTGAAGCCGCCGTGGCGCAGAACGATGCGTTCGCCCTGGGTGTGCTCCTGGGATAAAAGCTGACAGTAATAACATCCACCTTCCCGCTCGGACCACCGGCGGGCGGCTTCGAGTTCGCTGCTGAACGAAGGGGGAATAATCGGAATGGCCAGGAGTTGCGAGTGGCTGTGTTCCAGGGAAGCACCGGCGGTTGGCCCGACGTTCTTGAAAATGAGTGCGTACTCCAGGTAAGGCTCGTTGGAAAGTTGGGCGAGGCGCTCGCGAAAGACGTCGAGCAGTTCCGTGACTTCGCTGGTTGTCATGTCGGTCAGACTGATCACGTGCCGTGGCGTGTCCACAATGACATCGTGGACACCCAACCCCGGGAAACATGACGCCGCAAATGCGCAATCGTCTGGCGACGTGCCGCAGTGCACGGCAGGATATTTGTTGGACACGACACGGACGCGCCAGCCGGGACCATTCGGTTGGCTGTCGGGGTGGCGACGGGCAAGGATTTCCGGAGTCGTCTCACTTTCGTTTCCCTCACAAAAAGGGCAGGGACCGGAGCGCACGCGCCGGACGGCCGTGTCGTAGTCCTGGGGCCGTTGCGATCGGCCCGGGGCGATAATGACCCAGCGACCTGTCAGAGGATCTTTCCGAAATTCCGGTTTTTTGCCTGTTGAAATGGTGCCCATTGAGAGTAACCTGTAATTCACAGAACCAGGCGGTTTTCGGCGGCAGTCGAATCGTCGGTTTGACATTCTAAGCCGGAAAACCTTTCATTATGCCACTCTTGGACAAATCCTGCACGGTTGGAGATTGCGGCAGGTTGCCGCCGCTGGTAGATTCGCGGCTATGATTTGAGACAGCAAAGGTCACGGTCACCGGGTGAACGGATCAATGAGAAGGCGTCCATTTGCAAAAAGGTGTCCTGAAATGGCTTCCAACGTTCTTTCGAGGCAGTTAGCGAGGCGAGCGTCGTCACTTGGAAGACAGGGAACTCTCACGACCGGGGTTGCGGGACCGATGCTGGTTCTTGGGAGTGTTCTCACCAG
>NZ_JACIYL010000889.1 GCF_014359955.1 Thermogutta sp.
CACCGATCAGTTGGGCCGGACGAACCTGCGTCAATTCGCAGACACGTTCCAGGGCCTCCTGGGGCAGATAGCGGAAATGGCTCTGAATGGCCTGGAGGATGGGAATCGCGGCCTCGGGCCCGCGTCCGCAGCGTTCCACAATCTCGTCAACAACACGCAAATCAATCGACGACTGCTGGCAGACCGAGCCGCGGGCACTCACCGCGGAAGACAGAGACACGACGTTTGCTTTTTTCATGGACGGCCAATTCAAAGGAACGCTTTTTGCCAGCCGAGATCGGCCACCTCCATCGGGGGGCGATTTTTGTTTACTGACGCTGTTGTAATTGTAACCTGTTTAGCTTCCGAGTCGAACATCTGCCCCGAAAAACGACCGCGCTCGGTCGGAGGATCGCGTTGGTCGCCACATGCTTTGCTGCTGTTTCGAATGCCAGGAATTCTCCATGATTTTTGGCCTCTCGACACATCATTGACTGATGCAAAACATGTGCTTTTCGCCACGGATATACAGTCGGCCGGGCTGAAAAGCGGGGCTGGTCACACAGCCTTCGCCCAGCGAATTTTCGTGTTCGATCTTGAATTCCTGGTCGGTAACAGTCCCCACCCAGCACGCGCCCTCTTTGGAAAACAGGTACACCCTGCCACCAGCGTAAGAAGGCGAGGAGGCAAAGGTGTTGTCCGGGAACTCATGTTCCCACAATTTCTCACCGGTGTTAACGTTGTAGCACGCCAGAACCGATGTGGAAGACATCCATAACACGTAATGATCGAAAGCCAGCGGACTGCAGGTGTCCGGCAGGGCGTCTTCCGCCTCCCACACCTTGTGCGTCTTGGTGACATCCCCCGATCCGTCCCCTCGAATGCCGTACATGTAGTAGGAATATTCGCCTCCAGCAATGACAAGATCACCATGGGCGATGGGCGAAGGCCCGCAATCTCCCGTTGTGCCGTCAAACCGCCACCATTCGCTGCCGTTCTCCGGGTTGTAAGAAATCACGAACGGATTGGCCACGGTGATCAGTTGTGGTTTTCCGGCCAAGCTGACAATGATAGGGCTGGTCCACGAATTGCCCGTGGGACGTGTGACCTCCCAGACAACCCGGCCGGTGGGCCCTTCGATCGCAAACAATTTGGATTTGTCGTCATCGGGTTCTCCCTGATCGAAGAGCACGATCACCCAGTTTTTGTAAGTACACAGGGAGGAAGCGTGTCCATAGGCGTTATCCGGGATTCCCAATCCCTTGACCCACACAACGTTTCCCTGAAAATCAAGGGCGGCCAGGTCCCCATTGGCGAAGATGGCGTAAACGCGGCGGCCGTCGGTGGCCACTGTGGGGGCGGCAAACCCGGTGTCCTTCATGACCTTCGGTTTCTTGCCTCGACTCTCGGGTGTAGGCGGAATCTCCCGTTGCCAGAGCACCTTGCCGGAGTCGGCATCCAGTGCATAGCACACCCGGCGGTCTTCCGTCGCCCCCGTCACAAAAACCAATTTGTCCCAGACAACGGGCGAATTGTGGCCGGGAAGATCGATCGGCGTTTTCCAGAGAACACCCCGACCTTCTTCCGCATTCCATTCCACGGGTGGGTTCGGATGAGGGGAAATGCCATCACCGTTCGGACCACGAAAGCGCGGCCAGAACCGTGCGAACTCTTCCGGGGGAGCGGCATCATTACCGACCGGCGCCCCGGTGGGAACC
>NZ_JACIYL010000089.1 GCF_014359955.1 Thermogutta sp.
CCTCTTCCGTTTCTTCTTCTAAGTCTCCGAACTCACGCTCGATCTCCGCCTCGTACTCCGGCTCGAACTCGAAATCATCATCAAAATCGTCATCGAAATCGTCTTCGTCAAATTCGTCAAAGTCGTCGTCGGGCGGTGGTACCGTCGGCGCGAACTCCACCGACGATTCGTCGCCGTCCGTATCAAGGTTGTCGTCCGTGGCCTCGTCATTCCAGTCGGGAGGCACTTCGTCCAACACCATAGCGTGTATCTCCTTATCCGTTTCACGTCTATCCAGCCGCTCCACTCCCACAAGGTTCCCGCCACCTGTCACGCGGGGAGGATGTCTGCCCCGGAGTTCAATTGGCCAATCAATGCTCCAAAGCTTTTTAGTTTACCCGTCACGGCAGGCAGGCGGTAGTCGGGCGATCACCCGCGAGAGTACGGAAATTTCCTTGATTTCCGCAACCGCCACAAACGATCAGGAACAGTACCGTCGGCCTGGTCCACCGAGTCGGCCCTGAACAGGTATCTAACGCGAGGCGGTTCAATTTTTGGAGAAAGTCGCCCATCACTTCCGTTTTTTCCTCACGGCACACGACGACACAACAACCGGCGGCCAGCAACTCCGCCGCTGGTGATTGGGCTTGTCCGAAGGTACCATAATCCGGGACGTTCGACACATGTAACTGCATCGCCCCAAATGTGGGAAGAAGTATTGACAGGGCCGCATTGCATCAAGTGCCCAAAACGAGGTGCTCAGCGGCCCTGGTACAGGAAATACAATCTCTGACCGGATCGAAGCATAAACTGGGAAGGAGGTGGCTGCCATGACGCGTGTTTCTCGGCGTCGATTTCTGCAATTTGGTGCCGCTGCTCTCTCCGGCACTTTAGGCCGAAATATTGGATGGACGTTCCAGCCACCTGGAGAGCGTCCTCCGCGACCCGCCGATGTCACGGTGCTCAATCCACGCTGCCGAGTGCCGGTTTCGCTCATCATCGACGATTCGACGTGCCTTGTGAACCTTGCCCATTTCGCCATGCCGCAGTTCGCGGAAGTCTGGCCAAACCGAGCCGAGTACCAAAAACCCTGGCGTCAGTTTCCGCGAGAGATCCCCGATGCATTCGTTCAAAAATTCATGGCCTGGTGCGGGGAAAACGGCGTGAAAGGAAAATACAGTGTCGTCCCTTACCCCGCCTGTGTTGGCTGGCTGGACCGTGACCTGCCGGGCTGGTCCCATCAGGAGCTGGAGAGAAGCCTCCGCATTGTGCGCGAGGAGGTCATGCCCCATTGGGACATCCACCCCGAAATGGTCACTCACACCTGGGTCATCAACACAAAGACCGGCCGGCCGTACGAGGAACGATCTCAACGATTTATGGAAAACTGGGGCTGGAGCGAGGGGCGCTCCGCCGAGGAACTGACGGATTACATCGCATACGCACTCAACATCCTGAAAAACGCGGGACTACGGTGCGAAGGGATCACCACACCGGGCGGTTTTGGAAGCCGGGCACGACCGCAACTTTCCATTGCCACGTTGGAAGCCTGCCGAGATGTCTTTCAAGTGGAAATCCCCCACTATTTCCGCGATGTGTTTACCGGAGCGGAGAGCGTGGCACCCCGCGTCGAAAACGCTGCGGGACTGGATGGCCCCCAACCGCGGTGCGTCGTTTCGATCATCGGCTGCACGGGGGACTGGTTCGGCGGTTGGGATGGTGACACCCCTGGATCCCCTGACAAGTTTATCACCCCGGATTTGGCCTCAGGGCGCATGGTGGAGGTGATCACCCGAGAGGAGCCAGCCGTCATGGTGTGCCACTGGCCCGGCATGTTTTTCAATGGAAAGGAGCTGGGCTTCCGAATCCTTCAGGAAGTTGTCAAGAGGTTGCATGCGCGATTCGACAATCTCATCTGGATGAACCTCTCGGAACTTGCTCGATATTGGGCAGCCAGGGAATTAACGAAAATGGCGATCGCCGGGCAGCACATCGCCTTTGCCGCACCGTTTGCGTGCCCCGGGTTCACCATCGAGCTTGCCGGAAAACCCCAAAAAGCTCCCCAGCTTCATCACGAATCGCAGCGCATCGTTTTTCAGGAGGTCGCGAGCTGGCGGGACCTGCGACCTGGCACGTTCTTCAAAAAGAATCAGGGCAAGCAAGACCGGTACGTGTTCTGTTTCGACCTGCCCAAAGGGCAGTCATCGATCGCGCTGGGATGACCGCGATCGGTCTCTGGGCGAGTATCTCGCCACGATCATCCAACTCTCCCGGTATCTATCACGTGATGCAGAGCGCCAGTTGTACTTCCTCGCGCATCAGCACCGAGAAAATCAACTGGCTGCTTGAAAAAGCAGTCCGCAGCCGGTGCGGCGGGCGAGAAAGTAGCTTCACGGCCGAGACTTGTCGTCACTCGTTTTAAGCGTGAGTTTCACCCAACGAAGGTCGATCGCCCGTTCGCCCGGAATGTTCACAGCCCGGAGCTCCAGGAGTCCCCGTTGTGCGGGAAGTTCGATCACGCCCAACACGAAGGGCTTGAAGTCTTTCACGTACGACTCTCCCTGTCGCGGCACACGATCGAATTCCTGACCGTGGAGCGGTGGATCGAATGCCTCGGTGATCTTGCCTTCCACACTGCGCCCCGCAAAAGAAGCTCGGAGAACCACGCCGACATCTTGCGGACGACATGTATAGTAAACAACAACCTCATATAGCCCTGGCGTGTGGACATCGATGTCCCAGGTAATACTATCTTCAGGGCTTGTCCAATGAGTGAAGAAAGAACAGTTGGGTGCTTTGCCACTCCATTCGATGTTACCATGGGGAACGCCATCCCGCGCGGGCAGGTATGTCACGGGAAACTCTCTGTAGCCAACGGGAAATGGCCGGGTGTCAGGTTCCTTGGGGAGGACCTCTTCCTTAAATTGTTCGACCGCTTTCCGTAACGATTCGGCAACATCTGGGAATTGTGCGGATACATCCTGGGTTTGGCCCGGATCTTTAAAGAGATCGTACAGGCGACCTCGGTTATCAAGGATAAAACGGTCATTTCGCACACTGACCTGGCCTGCCTGATGGGCAAAAATCAGCCGGTCCCGTGCCACGAACTTCTGCTTCCCGAGAAGCACAGGCGAAAGATCAATCCCGTCCACCGGCAACGGTGCCTTATAAGGCACGCCGGCCAAAGACGCGAGGGTGGGGAAAAGGTCGATGGCGGCAGCAATTTGCGTCACGCGGAGTCCCGACGGAATATGCCCCGGCCAGCGAATGATACACGGCACCCGGACGCCACCTTCGTCGGTGAAGCCTTTCCGTCCGCGCATGCCTCCGTTCCATCGCCAGCTATTTGGCCCATTGTCCGAAAAATACACCACGATTGTGTTCGTTTCCAGCTCACATTCGCGCAGAGTCTCCAAAAGCCGACCGACGTTCCAGTCGATGTTTTCGCACATGGCGAGCACGGCACGCGTGAACGCAATGTCTTCCCGCTCTTTAACGTGATATCGCTGAGCGATCTCGGCACTGGCGAATTTCTCGTAGAATTTGTGCGGCACCTGGAGCGGCGTGTGGGGAGTGTTGTAAGCCACATAGCAGAAGAATGGTTCGCTTCGATGGCGTTTGATGAAGTCGATCGCATGGTTGGTCAAATCGTCCGTGATGTACCCGCGTCCGCGGACGATCTCGCTTCCGGACTCCAACGGCGGATCGAAATAAATCCCCCAATGCCCCGAGGTGAAGCCGTAAAACTCCTGAAATCCTCGCGCCAGGGGATGGTACGGGTATTGGGAGCCGTTATGCCACTTTCCAAAGATGGCCGTCGCATAGCCAGCGGCGCGAAACGCCTGAGCAATGGTGTATTCGTTGAGATTCATCCGCTCCGCGCCTCTGGTTACCCCCCGCACGCCCGTCCGTGGATGGTAACGGCCTGCAAGAAACTCAGCCCGCGTGGGGGCACACAGCGGACTGACATAGAAACGCTCAAAGAGGGCCCCTTGCGCGGCCAGACGGTCGATGTTGGGGGTGCTCAGATTGTGATTGCCATGGACGCTCAAATCGCCCCAACCCTGATCATCCGCCAGGACGATGACAATATTGGGCGGATTTCCAGGCTCGCCGGCCTGCGTTGCCACGTTCAGAAGACCGAAACTCAGCGTGACACACGCCAGGAGAACCGTTTTTACGGCGGCTTCGCGTTTCATGGGCTGCCTCCCCACTCACATCCTGGGTGACCGGAATTCCGAAAAACGACGGTACGCGCCGGGCTTCGGCCACGCTAGCTCGATTTGGGCTCATCGGAAAGATTGCCCCGAAGCCCAACCAGAGTGCTCGTTCCAACCCGATCTACCAATGCCGTCGGTTCATTATTGCAGAGTGCGATAGTAGTTGAAAGTGAAGGGACGCGACCGGGACGTCAGCCCGAGCCACTCCCCAACCGGATCAGGCGAACCAACGAGGTCCACCACCAGGTGTTTTACCCGGATTCGATCATTTCGCAGGCGGCGCCAGTCGAATGGGATCAAGGGCCTGAAGACCCACAGTCCCCATTCCCGGGTGGGCCTCATTCGCAGATCTCGCCGGTCAGCGAACACGCGCCCCAAGAACTCTTCCGGCAATTCCGCACGCGAAATGGCAAGCGGGGGACGCCCCATTACATAGAGAGATAATGCGACGGGAGCATAGGCGCAGATATCTTCAATTTGACGTCGATCAGCCTCCACAGAAATGGTGACGGATCGCGCCCCAAGTTTCCTCAAAAACGCAGCCGCTAAAGGATTGAGAACCCCCAAACCGGGTCCCGCTTCAAAACCGATGCCTGCTCGACGGGCCAGCCACCACCCTCCCCAGCTATTGACTTCAATAGCCAGCCTCGCTTTGCGACAACGTTCCACAAGCTCCTGCATCCGCGGCAAATCATCCTCGAAACACACCGGCGGCAAAGCAACGACCGGGACATGTTTTCGACAAACCTGCGCGATCGTCGTGACGTCTTCTGGACCCGCACCTTCCACAATCAGGTGCACCGGCTGCACACGGCTGACAAAATCCTCCAACTGCCCAATGCCGATGCGTACGCGGTTCGGCATGTCGCCGAGCACCCGCACGTTAGTCGTGGCAGGCACGAGATCCTCGGCAGTAAGGGAGGCTCCTTCGGGAAAGTCAATCACGATCGGCTTGTTCTCCGCCCGGCGAATCCGACCAATCTCCGCCGAGATCCGATCAAGGATCGCGTTGACAGTTCGGGGCACCAGGAGAAACTCTGGATCGTCTGTCTCAACGTGATCGGCGGCGCATCCCAGAAAATACCGGCCCTCCACCATTTCACAGAGTTCCGCGGCGGTTACGGCCTTGTGCGCCCGGCGGACGACTGTTTTCGGATACTCCCAAGTGATCTCATTCCCATGCCAGCGGAGTTGACACTGGATACGCTTGCTGGCCGTGCTCAGAGTAAATTCGAAGCCTTTTCTCTCGGAAGAAAACGCCGGAGTCTCCGCTCCCTCCGTGAAAACCTCGCCGGTATTCCCTCCAATTCCTTCCCCAGCACCATCAAACGTCTCATCCCGGCCAAGTCGCCCGCGGTTACTCCCGGTAAGATTCGTTCTCTCGCCGAGCAAATACCCGTTCGTCAGTTCGCGACCGGTGTAATTGGTGAGTGAGCGTGCCTCGGATGTAAGCTGGTCGATGCTATCACCCGCCAGTGCCCGACGATAAATCCCCACGGCCTGCGCCACCCAATCGGCCGTTTTCAGTCGGCCTTCGATTTTCACGGCCCGAACGCCCGATTCGTGAAGCGGGAGAATATGTTCGAGCGCGCACAAATCGTGCATTGAAAGCGGGTGGCCCACCTGCTGGCCGTCCACCGTCCAGGGAACCCTGCATGGACTGGCGCATAAGCCGCGGTTGCCGCTTCGCCCACCCACCCAGCTTGACATCAGGCATCGCCCGGACACAGAAAAGCACAGCGCCCCCTGTCCAAACACTTCCAGCTCAATGGGGGATTGCCGGGCAATCCTTCGAATTTCTTCGAGTGAGAGCTCCCGAGCCAGGACAACGCGGGTGGCGCCCAGCTCGGCGGCGGCCGCCACGTCGGCCGAATTCGCCATGCAGGTCTGAGTGCTGAAATGAAATTCCAACTGTGGAAAGGCCTTGCGAAAGGCCAACAGCGCTGGATCTCGGACGAGGATGGCGTCCACACCTATGTCTGCGGCGTGATGAAGCACCGCGATCGCCAACCCCAGTTCCCTGTACGAAATATCGGTGTTGAGCGTCAGATAAGCCCGGCACCCGTGCCCATGAAGAAACTCGACTGCCTGTCGCGCTTCCTCCAGGGTAAAGTTTCTGGCACGACGCCGGGCATTCAAATTCTCCAGGCCAAAATAGACGGCGTCAGCCCCCGCGGCAACGGCCGCTCGGAGGGCGTTCCAATCACCCGCAGGGGCGAGAATTTCTAAACTGCCTCGCGAAACTGCGTGCGAATTCTCGTTCGACAAGCCTCACCTCGCCATCAGAAGCACAATCCCTTTGTGGGCTGCTCACCCCACTAAACGGCCATCGGAATCCGTTTCCTCTGGTATTTTACCGCCGGTAAGGCTGAAAGAGGCACTACGATAAGGGCAAGAAGACTCTGCGGTTGCCAGGACAATCAACAGCCGGAGGGAGCCGTGCTCGCCGGTGGCCGCGTCTGCTCCGCGAAGAGTTTGGCGAGGCTGGATTTCAATGGATCCAGGGCCAAATGCCCGCCTTTTTCCTGGCCTTCCGGTGGCGGATATTTGCCCACCAGGCACTTCGCCCCCAATTGACGTGCCTTCACCTGCTGGTGGTCGGAAAGGTACCGTCCGATGGGCACCATCATGATGAAGGGGACATCCCGGCCTTTAAGGTGCTCTTTGAGCTGCTGAAAGAAATCCAGCCCCCTCATGTCTGGTAACATGTATGCACCCAGGATGGCGTCGTAACCCCCCTCGCTTTCGGCCATCACAGCCATTTGCAACCCGGCTTTTCCCGTGGTCGCCGTCTCCACCACACAGCCCCATCGCGGCAGATGTTCGTGCGCGTCCTGAAGCACCGATTCGTCCCCATCCACAACCAGAATCCGCTTGTTTGCAAAGAGCGGAGAAGATTCCGTGGGGGGAAGCTGGCGCCCGATGGCGTGGACAATATCCTTCAATTCCAGAGCTGTCTTGCCGATCTCCCGCAGCGCCTGCCGCAAGCCCTGCGCATCCGGGTCCAGAGAGGCTTCGGTGGCAACAATCTTGCTGACAAGCTCGTTGACTGGAATCGCCAGTGCCCGGTGCAGTTTTTCGATCACCCCCAGGGTTGCTTCCGTCTGCTCAACCTCGATCAGCTCGAGCATATTGAGCGCCGTGACCAGATCCCGACAAAAAATCTCCAGAAAAAGTCGGTCATCATGGGTGAAGGCCCGAGGCACGGGACTTTCGATATTGACCGTTCCAATCACAACAGGTTCCATATTCGAGGAGTAACGGATTAACGGAACGGTCAGAGAGCTCCGCGAGTTGGCTGTCCCCTGAAGATATAAACTGTCATTCCGGGTATCCTCGCACAGATAGCTCACCCCCGTTTTCGCCACGTACCCTGTGATGCCCTGTCCTTCAAAGGCGGGAGTGAGTTCCCGCGCAGCGGCCTCGGGACTCATACCTTCCGAGATAAAAGGCACGAGCTTGTTGGTCTGAAAATCGATCAGCCGAATTTCAAACACGTTGAACTGGAGAACACCTTCCAGATAGGCAAGGACGCGATTTTTCAGCAACTGTTTGCGTTCCTCGGCCGTGAGCTTGATGAGTTCTCCAGGAGCGATATCCACGAGCCGCCGACCAGCCTCGTGAATCGCACGCAATCGTTCCAGGGGGCGGTAATTGGAGGTGATCTCTTTGAGGACGACGAGGATCTGCTTCCTCTCCTCGTTTCCCTCGTCCATTCGAACCGCGTAAAGATCAAAAACCCTCGAATCGGCTGTTCGCAAAATCGTGCGGGCCGGACGTCCTTGATCCCTCGCAATGGTCAGGGGGAAATAGTCCGGTTTGAGAAGAGTCACATCGCGAAAGATGTCCCGGTAAAAGCGTTTGCCCGTTAGGCCGTCGCCATGAGGGGCAAACTGTTGCGCGGCCTTGTTAGCCCACTTGATACGGAACTTTTCATCCACGATAAAGATCGCGTCCGGGAGGTGTTCAACAATCGCTGCGGCCCAGGGAGACGATTCGGAGCTCATGTTGTCCGGCGGATTGGGGACAGACGACGTTTCCAAGATTGGATGCGCACGTTGTTGGAGTAGAGATTGCATCGTCGCGACCTTATCGTGGTTGCAACTATTATCGAAATTTCACGAGGGCGGGAAAGTGGCACCGTTTGCGCATCGCCTGCCTCGCCGCCCAATTCTACGATGTACGGAGGAAATAGTCAACACAACTGTGGCGCACACAAGAAAAACCTTCGCCATGGCCGCGCCTTGCTCGCGATTTGCCGTCTGGTTGGTCTCTGCAGGGACATCCCCTTTGTAAGTTTTGTCCTTTCAGAAGGTTACAACTTACCGTGAATGCCTGAGCAGTAAACTCCCGGCGCGAGTTGGTGGTCGCGGAACCCGGGCCAGACCACAAATATCTCACCAAGCACAAAATTGTGGCGCAACAGATTGAAAACTGTGGCAATCAGCTTTGGTTGTTTCTCGTTTAAACCTTACCTTCCTCGCCTTCTCCGTTACAGTCGGTTCAGGTTGACTTCACGGCAGAAGGTTGCACTTCCCTGTGTTGTTCGACGAAAAAAATACCGAGCCACCCCGAACTGGATTTGCAAATGCATGGTGATGAGCTATGAGCCGCGCATTTTTTCTCGCCGTCGGTCTGTTTGTCATGTTTCTGGGAGTACAGACCCTGGGTGTGCAGAAATTCGTGCTGAAGGCCCACGACCCACCGCCCGCCCAAATCGGTCGATCAGGGGCGCCGAGCACCGGTCCCAACAAAGTGCTTGAACCGCCGCCGTGGGCGCCGTGGAGTTTGATGGCCACCGGCGCCGTGGTCTCGTTGTACGCTGTAACACTTCCCATCAATCGGAAGTGACGTTCACACTCCAGCGTTCCAAGACCGTTTTGCATGAAAGGCCTTCGTGCCCCCGAGGAGCCCGACTCACCCAGTAGGTCTTCCCGTTCACCTGCCGACCGGAAAAGCCACTCGCCGAGAAAAACCCTTCACCTCAAAAGCCCCGTTGAAACCACCCGTCATGCGGATGTATCGGTCTTACATCGAAGTCTCTACTTCCGGCCACGGGCAGATGGTCGATCTCACACCCCGGATCATAGAAGAAAGTAAGCGATCCGGCCTCCAGCGAGGATTGATCCATCTCTTTGCAGTGGGAAGTACCGTAGCGCTGGGGACAATCGAGTTCGAACCCGGGCTCCTCAAAGACCTGCCGACCTTGATGGACGAACTGGCGCCGCCGGAACGGCGCTATCATCATGACGACACCTGGCACGATGGCAACGGCCACTCCCACCTGCAGGCCACGTTGCTGGGTGCGACTTTGACCCTCCCCCTGGAAGGCGGCCAGCCGGTTCTCGGAACATGGCAACAGGTGTTTCTTC
>NZ_JACIYL010000890.1 GCF_014359955.1 Thermogutta sp.
GACATTTGCCCGGGTGATGAACACCTATATCAACAAGGTGGCCCGGGTTCGCCCCTGGGTGGATCGAATCCTTGAGGCCAAAACCCTCGAAGAGCAGCGCGAGATCTACGAGAAATATCTGAAAGAGCAGGTCTGGACGCCGCTTTTGCGGTTCCTCCTCAGCCGCGATGCGATGCTCTCGCTGGTGGGGGTGCCCCGGGCGCAGCGCAAACAGATCGAAATGTACTATCAGGGCGGTGTGGCCAAGTACGTGCAGGATTGTGTGGAAGCGGTGTTCGCCAAGCTGCCCATTTCAGACAACTACTTCTGGCGGGTTTACATCACCGGGAGCTACACGCGGGAGTGCTGTCCCGAGTATCTGAAGGAAGAGAATTTCTACAAGTTGAAAGGGGGCCTCGTCGATCGCATCACCACCCACACCAATACAGTGGAAGGTTTTCTCGTCGAAAATGATGTTGCCATCAGCAAATATGTGCTTCTGGATCATATGGACTGGCTGGCAGGTCGTTTCTTTCCGCTTCTGGAGGCCGAATGGCAGGCGATTTTCGATCGTGCCAGGCCGGGAGCGCGGGCCATCTGGCGGAGCGGGGGGCTGCGGACGGACTTTGTGGATCGTGTACGCGTCCACATCAATGGCCGGACGGTGTCTCTCGGAGAGCAACTGACCTACCATCGCGAACTGGCCGAGCAGTTGCATGCCCGCTGCCGCGTTCACACCTACGGAAGTTTTTACATTGCCGATTTGAACACCTGAGCGGTCGCCAGCCGGCTGTCAAGGAAGCTTCTGCGAGATGGGTCTGTGGAGTGATCTGAAAGTCCTGTATCACATGGTGTTCCGCCCGGGACGTGGTCGCGACCATGCCGAGCGGATGGAGAGTTTTTACGGGCCCCAGGCCGAGGCTTACGACAGTTTCCGCCGGCGTTTGCTTCAGGGGCGCGAGGACCTCTGGGCAAAACTGGGCGTTCCCGAAGGCGGCATTTGGGTCGACCTAGGTGCGGGAACGGGCTCGAACGCCGAATATTTTGGCGAAAATATTCAGCGCCTGCGAAAAGTGATCCTCGTCGATCTCTCCAAATCACTTCTCGAAGTGGCGCAGAAACGAATCCAGCGGCACGGTTGGACGAACGTGGAAACCCGTCTCGCGGACGCCACCACTTTTACCCCTGATGAGCCGGTTGACGTGGTAACGTTTTCCTACTCGCTCACGATGATTCCCGATTGGTTTGCCGCCGTGGACAACGCGTGGCGTATTCTGAAGCCCGGGGGGCGAATTGGCGTGGTGGATTTTTACGTCTCGCGGAAGCATCCTGGCCCCGGTATGCGGCGGCACGGCACGTGCGCGCGGCTTTTCTGGACGTTTTGGTTCAACTACGACGACGTTTTTCCGTCCCCCGATCATATCCCCTATTTACGCTATCGTTTTCGGGAGATTTTTCTGGAGGAGCGACGGGCCAAAGTTCCCTATTTGCCGCTGGCGCGGGCTCCTTATTACATCTTCGTCGGGGAAAAGAATACTGATTTGACGCCTGATCTGCCGGTTTGATGAGCCAGGTTTTCCAAATCGTTGGTTGACGGGCTCTGTCGTGGAGGCAACCCAGCGATCCCGGGAGGATCATGCGACAGTTGTCAGCCGCGAGGACGACTCTTTGCTGGGGTGAATTCCTCCTCGGATCCTCAGGGGCAATCTCGCATTTG
>NZ_JACIYL010000891.1 GCF_014359955.1 Thermogutta sp.
GGGGCTTTAGCCCCGCTTTCGGCGCGGGACTTTAGTCCCCGCGGAAAGACAGTTGATGATCCAACGTCAAACGACGGACGTGACAAGCACGTCCCTCCGAGGGGGAAACGGACCTGACAAGCAGGGCCCTCCGAGGGATGTTCCGGCGCGAAGGGTTTTCGAAAAATCGGAGGGGCACGCTTGTCGTGCCCGGTGAACCGGGATGGATCATCAATCGGTGTTCATCGGACCCGACGAGCGGGTCCCTCCGACCTGGTAGGGGCAATTCATGAATTGCCCCTACCGAAACGCGAGTGAATCGGGATGGATCATCGAAGGTTGACGCGCGGACCTGACAAGCAGGTCCGTCCAATGTGCGGACCAGACGAACTGGTCCCTCCAGAGTTCGAGGTGCCGGGTCCTACGTACCACAACAAATCGTGTGAGGTCTTCACGTTCGCGCTGCGGTCCGCAGTTTGGCACTCCGTGCCCGCGGATTGGCCGCTACTTCTTCTTCACTCGGCGTGATCGGTTTCTTGGTGAGGACCGTGTATCGGGGATCCGACTTGAACGCCTCCTTGACCAGCCGATCTTCCAGCGAATGGAAACTGATCACCACAAGGCGTCCTCCAGGCCGGAGAACGTCGGGATAACGCCGTAGGGCCGTTTCCAACGCGCCCAGTTCATCGTTGACGGCAATCCGCAGCGCCTGGAAGGTGCGAGTCGCAGGATGGATGCCACCCGACCGATGCCGAGGTACAACACGGCAGATGAGTTCCGCCAGATCGCGCGCCGTTTTGATCGGGCTCTTTTTGCGTTCTTCCACAATTCGGGCAGCAATCCGCCGGGAAAACCGTTCCTCCCCATATCGATAGATAAGATCGGCCAGGGCTTTTTCCCCCATCCGATTGATGAGTGTCCACGCGGGTTCCCCGGAGGACGGGTCGAACCGCAGGTCGAGCGGTCCATCGGCGTGGAAGCTGAAGCCGCGGCTGGAATCAGCCAACTGATCGCTCGACATCCCCAGATCGAGCAAGATGCCGTCCACCGTTTCTACATCCAGCTCGTCTAATATTTCTGGCAAATCTCGGAAATCCCCTTGCACAATTCGCACCGGCAAGGCCGCCAGGTTCTTTTCCGCGCGATGGACGGCTGCGGGATCCCGGTCCAATGCAATGACGGCCCCCCCCGGCCAAACGCGCTGAGCGATCAGCCGTGTGTGTCCACCCCCTCCTAAAGTGGCGTCCACGATGACCTGCCCAGGTTGCGGATCCAGGAATTTCAGAACTTCCTGAGGCATCACCGGAATGTGGCAACTTTGGGCAGAGACGTCCATGGCTCACGGAAATCGGCAGAGGTTCGATACGGTGGCAGGAAGCGGGGCCAGCGGCTGTGGAAACCGGACAAGATGCCACCTCCAGGCCTTCGCCTTCCTTATTGTAACGCGGTCTTTGAGTGGGGAAACGCCGCCGCATTGGACGGCCGGCTCGGGGTGAAGAAATCCTCGCCCAGAATTTGCCGTTTCCAGACGGATCAAAGGTAATCGGCGAAGAGTTCTCGGGATGGCCGTGGGATGACCACCTCTGACACCAACAGCCCTCGCGATCGGGCTTCCTCCGCCCCGGCCGATACTCCGGCGCGAACGTCGGCCACCGAACCCGTCATGAGAACCAGCCCCTTTCCTCCTAAAGCCATGGCGACGTGAATTCTGAA
>NZ_JACIYL010000892.1 GCF_014359955.1 Thermogutta sp.
GTGTATTTCACTTCACGGAATTCGGTACGACGCGACGGCCTCCGCGATTCTTTGCCGTTTTCTCCGATAGGCGGCATCGGACGGCATGAAACCGCCACCAAAGACATGCAGGCGATCAAGACAGGCAGGCTGGTGTTTTTCACGCTGGGCGCACCGTCCCGCATTAGCCACCACCAGATTTTCTGTATCATGGCGTTTTCCCGCACGTGGTGCTTTCCTCAGACAGAAGGGGGTGCTTGCTCTGGCCTGGACTGGTCAGGGAGCCCACGGCCAGTCGTCTCCGAGCGCTTCTCGCTGGAGACGCGTCAGTTCCGCGATTCCCTGAGCAGCCAGGTCCAGGATGCGTTCGAGGAGCAGCCGATCGAAAGGCTCGTGTTCGGCCGTCCCCTGAATCTCCACGAATTTTCCGCTCCCCGTCATGATAACATTAAAATCCACCGCCGCTTCATTGTCTTCCTGCTGGTTAGGATCCAGGACCAGATCCTCGCCCCACTGGGCCACGCTGACGGCCGCGACGCTGTCACGGAGGGGCAAACGCTCGGGGTTGGGGAGTTCCGCCTGAATCGTGCGGAGAGCATCCACAAGAGCGATGAACCCTCCGGTGATGCTGAGCGTGCGCGTACCGCCGTCCGCCTGAAGGACGTCGCAGTCGATCGTGATGGTGCGAGGTCCCAGCGCCTGGAGATCCACCACGCCCCGCAGGCTGCGGCCAATCAGTCGCTGGATTTCGGCCGTACGGCCTTCCACCCGGCTGCGCTCCCGCTGCTTGCGCGGGGACGTGCTGCCGGGCAGCATGCTGTATTCGGCGGTGAGCCAACCGCTCCCCTGATCCTCCAACCAGGCGGGGACCTGCAGCTCCACATTGGCCGTGCAGAGGACGATACTCCGCCCGGCAGAGATGAGAACACTTCCCGCGGAAGCCGTTGTGAAGCGCCGCTGGATCGTTATCGGACGCAACTCGTTCCAGGTTCGACCATCCCCGCGCGTCACCACGTCGCTGTCTCCCTGTTCACAACGCTCAACGGCCTGGCTTGATTCCTTCACGCATGCGCCCCGAGAAGCCACGCCAGGATGCCCTTTTGAACGTGTAACCGATTGGCAGCCTGCTGGAGGACGACGCTCTGCGGCCCATCGATCACCTCGTCCGTCACCTCTTCTCCCCGATGAGCGGGCAGGCAGTGCATGAACACGGCACCTTTCTGCGTATGGGCCATGAGCTGGGCGTTGACCTGATAGGGCGCGAAATCCCGACGCCGCTGTTCCGCCTCTGCCTCCTGGCCCATGCTCGTCCAGACGTCTGTATAAATTGCGAGCGCGTCCCGCACGGCGTCCTCGGGGCGATCCACCACCTCGAACTGGAAATCGGGATGTTTTTTCCTCAAGCGATCGACAAACTCGGGTTCGAACCGATACTTTTCCGGGGTGGCCATGACAAATCGCACACCGAGCTTGGCGCAACCTTCGGCAAGGCTGCGAGCCACGTTGTTTCCGTCACCCACCCACGCCAGGGTATGCCCCCGCAGTTTACCCGCAATTTCTCGCAGCGTGAACAGGTCGGCCAGCGCCTGACAGGGATGAGCGTAGTCGGTCAGACCGTTGATCACCGGGCAACTGGAGTAGCGGGCGAGTTCTTCCACCGTTTGATGTTTATTACCGCGAAAGACGATAACATCGACATACTGGCTGAG
>NZ_JACIYL010000893.1 GCF_014359955.1 Thermogutta sp.
GGGAATCGTGTACGAGGGGCAACTCCCGCTGATCGACGTCACTGAAAATCCGCGGCTCAAAGAGTTCATGGCACTTGTGGAGAAATACCGCAAGCTCGGAGTGCGAACAAATGCCGACACTCCGGCAGACGCCAAAATCGCTCGCGAATTCGGCGCGGAAGGGATCGGCCTGTTCCGTACCGAGCACATGTTCTACGGCGAAGGTTCTGACGAGCCCCTGTTCATCCTGCGGAAGATGATCCTCTCCCGTACGGCGGAGGAACGACGGAAGGCCCTGGAAGAATTGTTCCCCTTCATGAAGCGGGACATCAAGGGCACCCTGGAAGCCATGAATGGCCTGCCGGTTACCATCCGGCTGCTGGATCCGCCGCTCCACGAGTTTGTCCCGCAGGACGAGGAAAAACAGGCCGAGCTGGCCAAGGCGATGGGCATTTCCGTCGAAGACGTGAAGCGCCGAGGGGAAGAGCTCCACGAAACGAACCCGATGATGGGCCATCGCGGTGTTCGGCTCGGCATCACCTATCCGGAAATCACCGAGACGCAGGTGCGGGCCATTTTCGAGGCCACTGCTGAACTGATTAAAGAGGGCAAGGAGCCTCACCCGGAAATCATGGTCCCGGTGACCTGCGATGTGAAGGAACTCGACTTCACGAAGCAGATTGTGGATCGCGTCCACGCCGAGGTGGAAAAGAAGTTTGGCGTCAAGATCGAGTATCTGTACGGTACGATGATCGAAATTCCGCGGGCCTGCCTCGTGGCCGACAAGATGGCGCGAACCGCCCAATTCTTCAGCTTCGGCACCAATGACCTGACGCAAATGGGATTTGGTTTCAGCCGGGATGATATTGGCGGTTTCCTGCCGGACTATCTTGAGAAGCGGATCTTGATGGCCGACCCCTTCCAGACGATTGATCAGGAAGGAATCGGACAGCTCATCGAGATGGCAGTCCAAAAAGGACGTGCCACGCGTTCCGATCTGAAAATCGGCATCTGCGGCGAACAGGGCGGAGATCCCGACTCAGTGGAGTTCTGCTTCAAGGTCGGCATGAACTACGTGAGCTGCTCGCCGTATCGCGTGCCCATCGCTCGGTTGGCCGCAGCGCAGGCCTCCATTAAGGCCAGCCGCAAGAAGTAAGCTCCGTTGGCAAAAACGTGAGGGCGGCGGCTGAGCATGCCGGCCGCTTCTGACGTGGCAAACAGCATGGGGGATTGTCCACAATCCCCCTTTTTTGTGCGCGCTGGAGGGCAAGTCCCTGGTTAACTCACAGAAGTTCAGGCGCCGTGCTCAGTTTGTGGAGAGTCCCAGCTCTTTCAGTTCGGCGACAAGGTGTCGCAGGCGAGGGCGCTCGATCGGGGGGAGCGATTCCTCAGAGAGACGGTAATTATCCCGTCCTCGTTGAAATTCTCGCAGCGCGGTCGCCTTGTCCCCCGCCAGCCAGAGGGCCTCCACAAGGTGGAAATACGTTAGTGCGGACGGTTCCTCCAGAACAGCCTGTCGCGCGTCGGAAATGGCCTCGGCAAGACGTCCCTGCCGCATGCGGACCACCGCGCGTGTGTCGAGAAAGCTCCCGATCGGGCCCAGCACAGCGATGGCATGTTCGACGAGCTGCTCGGCCTCACGAAGGGTTTCTGCGTTCTCGGATTGAGAAGATCCCGCTCTTGATGGAAAATCACACTGGGCGCT
>NZ_JACIYL010000894.1 GCF_014359955.1 Thermogutta sp.
TTTGGGGGAAACATCTGACCGACAGCGAGTGTTACGGTTGGGCCCTGAAAACCGCCCGAGTACCGATTTTTTGTCAGGTGACAATGCCATTGGGCGTTGAGGACGGATGTAGGGAGCCACGGCTCGACGAGTGACAATGGGAGAGACGCGTTGACCGCAAGGCGTTCGGAGATCCCTTCTGGCGTCCCCCACAGACTCCATTCGAGGAGTGCCGTGGCGTGGGCGGTTGCGCTCGGCGAATCGGGCGACTCCGCGGGGCCGTGGAGCGATGCGCCCGATACATTGGCGCTGCTCCTGTCGAAGAGTCTCACATGAAGTTTGCAGACGCTGGGTTCGAACTCAACCTCGAGCCGTCCCGTCCAAACGGGGGGGCCCGCAATCTCGAAATTCGTTTCGCTTTTCTCACCATGTTGGGGTGGCCGGCCTTTTTCCTCTCGAATGATCAGTTCCTCGCACGAGAGGGAAACCTGTCGATGCTCCGCCACCAGTAAGAAAATTCGGTTTTCCAGTTCCTGCCGCAGGAACCGCAAACCGTCACAGGTTGTCACCGCGTTTTCCACAAGCCAGATATCTCGGTCGGAATGGGAGCTCAGCGTGAGACTGGTTGCATGTAAAATGGGCGCTTCGGTGCCCGGGAAAGAGAGCCGCACATTTTTCAGTCGCAGAATCCCTGGCCGTGGACGTTGCACTGATTCAATGTGAAGATTTGTCCCGAAAAGCAGGGCAAGCCGATCGGCTGACGACACGGGGACCGCCGCCCTCCTAGTCATCCACGCACTGCTGCAAATGACGAGCGTGGGAACGACCCAGATAAACAGGAGGCTGGTCGCTAACAGCTTTTTGACGAGTGTGTTCTCCATGATCGGCCTCCTTGCCCTGACACGACGCTCACGCTATTACGCTGCAGGATTTATTGGTCAGGAACCTCCGGGGGCTTTTCCAGTTGCAGCCGCTCGCGGACCATTTTCTCAAAGAGTTGCATGCGCTGCTGGATTTCCTCGATATGGTCGCCACCAAATTTGTCGATCACAGCGGCAGCGATTTCAAACGCCACGACGTTCTCCACGATGACACTGGCAGCGGAAATCGCGCAGACATCGCTGCGCTCGTAGGCCGCCTGCTCCGGCTGTTTGGTGCGCAGATTCACCGATTCCAGGGGGCGAGCGAGGGTGCTGATCGGTTTCATGGCCGCTCGGACAACCAATGGTTGACCGTTGGTCATCCCCGCTTCAAGGCCTCCCGCATTGTTGGTTGGCCGAACGAACCCGAAGCACCGTTCGTGGATTCGCGCGGGATCGAACAGAATGGGGTCGTGGACTTCCGACCCGAAACGCCGGGCGGCCTCGAAGCCCAGTCCAATCTCGACACCCTTGATCGCCTGAATCGCCATCACCGCTGCCGCCAGTCGGCCGTCCAACTTCCGATCCCACTGCGCGTGGGTGCCCAGGCCGAATGGTAGATTTTCCACGCGGACTTCCACGATTCCCCCCAGGGTATCGCCTCGTTTCTGGCAGGCGTCGATGAGCTGTTTGGCGTCGGGGTCTTTTTCTGGGCAAAGGGAATACAGTTCGCTCCCGTCTCGAATGCTCCGAAGTTCTGCCAGCGTTCCCGGCCGAGGAGGCAGTTGGACCGGTCCAATCTGGACGACGTAACCCAAAACGTCGATCTGAAGAGCGGA
>NZ_JACIYL010000895.1 GCF_014359955.1 Thermogutta sp.
GCCGGACTTCCGGGAAACCTCACTGTCGTCGCCCCCGGGGGCTGCGGACCGGCGGGTGCTCAGGCCCTACTGATTCGGTTTTCAAGGTTGGAGGATTAGCCCCTCCGCACCGGGCACGACAGGCGCACTCCTCGTATCACTGGAGGAGACCTGGCTGTCAGGTTCGCTCGGCAATTCAGGTAGTCCGCGGGAGTGTGAGGCCCGACGAAAAAATGCGGGTCGTCAATGGTCGGTTTTTTGGCTCGTTGTGCGCCGACGGGGCACCAAGTGTGGCGGATCGGCGTTATTCCCAGCGTTGATACCAGGCAACGCCAGGGTGTTTCAATCGCTACGTATGGAAAGAGATCGCCAGAGGGCCCTGGTCTACGTGGCGGGATCATGCGATACCACCGGCACGACACGGCACGTGAGGGCTTTTCCAAGGACCAAAGAGTGGCCTGTCCGAAACAACTATTGTGGGGCGGCAAGCAGGGCGGAAACAGCGAAGGGCCTGCCACGGAACGGCTTTTCATGCAGGTTTGCCACGAGAACGGTCTCTCACCTCTCGCCCGCCGTTGAAAGCAGATAACGCAGGAAAACTGCGGAAACACACTTATTGTGCGGGATTCTATTTGCTATGGCACGGACCCTGGCGGTAGGATATACTTTGCCAGGGGAGAGAGCATGAACGCACCGTTGCATGTCCTTGGCCGTTGGTCGGGTCTGATGCGACGGTTTGGCAAAACTAAGATAGGATCAGGTTCGGCGGCTGTTTGACGAGAAGACCAGGGAACGACATCAGGGGAGTTGTGCAATGCAGATTCATGGACCCAGCCATATTCATGGAGCTCAAGCATTGAGTGGTCCGCATTTAAACCGGACCAATCAGGTTTCGAGCTTCCGAGAGAGCACGCCCATCCAGGATGAAGTGCAGATCTCGGAGTTGGGCCAGTTGCTGGATAAAGTCCATGAGCTGCCCGACATTCGGGCGGATCTTGTCGCCCGAATTCGACAGGAGATCGCGGCAGGGACGTATGAAACAGAAGAGAAGTTGAGCATTGCCCTGGATCGCCTGCTGGATGAAATCGGTTGATCGTGGCGGACTATCGCGTTTCTCCCATCGAACCGCCGGAACCTCCTCTTGTTCGCTTTGAGCGGTTCCTGCGTGCGCACGGCAAGCGGATGACCTCTCAGCGTCGCATCATTGTCACGGAGGTCTTCAGCCATCACGACCATTTCGACGCCGAAGACCTGATGGAGCACCTGCGGGAACGGATGAACTCGCGGGAGGTGAGCCGTCCCACAGTGTACAGGACGCTCGGTGAGCTGGTCGAAGCGGGGCTACTCAAACGGATGGTCATCCGCGATCGGTACGTGTATGAGCACGAATATGGCTATCCCGAGCACGACCATCTCTACTGCCAGGGATGCCACCAGCTTTTCGAGTTTCGCAGCGAAGCCCTCAGACACATTCGGGAAAGCGTGGCCCGGGAATATGATTTCGAGGCCATCACGCACCGCATGATGATCATCGGCTGGTGTTCTCAATGCCGGGCCAAGCGTGAAGCGGGGCAGTTGTCCGACGTGGACAATCCGACCCGCGCGCAACTGTGATAGAAGCAGGCGAAGAAAGTATCTCGCCTATTTTTTCGGAGCGAGAAACTCCGCGAGGATATCGATCTCCTCTTTTGTCAGCA
>NZ_JACIYL010000896.1 GCF_014359955.1 Thermogutta sp.
GGCTGGTGCTGGCGGCACTGCAAATTGCTCGGGCAGTGCACCATCGGCCGGGCAAAGTCACGGTCTTTGTGCCCCATTATGCGATGTCGGGCGGGACGCTCATTGCCCTTGCCGCGGACGAGATCGTCATGTGCAAGCACGCCGTCTTGGGTCCGGTCGACCCTCAGATCAATCAGCAACCGGCCGCCTCGGTGCTCAAGGTCCTGCAAAGGAAAAAGCCCGACGAAATCGACGACCAAACCCTCATTCTGGCAGACATTGCCGAAAAGGCCATCAGCCAGGTCAGAATGTGTGTCAAAGAACTGCTCAGTGACAAGATGCCTGAAGAGAAGGCCGACGAAGTGGCCAGACTCCTTTCGGAAGGTACATGGACCCACGATTTCCCGCTCACCGCCGAGATGGCCCAGCAATTGGGATTGCCGGTGAGCACGGATATGCCGACCGAGTTCGTTCAACTTCTCCAACTGTATCCGCAACCGCGGCGGGGCCAGCCCACCGTGGAGTATATTCCGGCCCCCTACCACTACCATCCGCCGAGAACCTAGCGCGCACCGATCACCGAACCGTACAGCCTGGCTTCGACGCCGCTCGACTGGCCCGTCCGAAGGGCCGTGAACGCACAAGTTGGAAAGGGCCGACGGACTAGGTGTTGTCACCCGATCCAGAGAAGTCCCGTTCGTTGCCAATCTCAGGCTGCGTTACGGCCGCGGATCGTTCTTTATCCTTTCAATCCTGGTCTCGGTCGCGGAACCGGGCGGGGTGCCGAACGATATGGCCCCGAACCAGGTAAATCACGTCCTCGGCGATGTTCGTGGCATGGTCGGCGACGCGTTCCAGGTTTCGGGAAACGGCCAGCACCTGCAGCCATGTTTTGACCTGGTCGGGATGTTGCTCAATAAGCTGCTCAACTTGTTGACGAATGGCCTTCTTCTGGGCATTGACAGCTTCGTCCCGCTTGCACACGTCCTCGGCCGCACCGGCATCGCCGTTGACCAGGCTATCCACACTCTGCCGCAACATGGCCTGAACCTTGCGCCACATACCGTCCAGGTCGAACGGCATTCGCACGGGAGGCATCTGAGAAAGTGTTCGGGCTTTGCGGGCGATATTGACCGCCAGATCCCCAACCCGTTCCAAATCATTGTTGATCTTGAGAACAGTGATTAAGAAGCGAAGGTCAGCGGCGACGGGCTGATAGAGTGCGAGAACTTTCAGGCACTCTTCCTCGAGCTCGACTTCGTACTGGTCGATCTTGCGGTCGCCTGCTTCCACTTCGTCGGCTAACTGAGGATCACGGTTGAGAACAGCCGTGATTGCCTTTTGAAGTTGTTGCTCCACTTCCCCGGCCAGGCCGAGAAGCCGTCCGCGGAGCCTGTCGAGTTCACGATGCAAGTGGACGCTCATATTGCCGACCTCGCGTGGGACATTGCCAATTCTACCGAAAGTGGACCTGATTTCTCTCCTGAGACGCTCTCAATTGTGCCTTGTGGCGATGCCGACTGTCCTGTCATTTTAGGCGGTGATCTCACCGATAGAAACCCACTTTCCCCAACGGGCGGGTTACCGAGGCCAAAGCCTTTCCGAAGCTCTTTGGAGCCTATCCGAAAACCAAAGGGCGACCGGAAGTTCGAGCCAGTTTTGACGTTTTCAGATATATTGCAGGACCGAAGG
>NZ_JACIYL010000897.1 GCF_014359955.1 Thermogutta sp.
CTTTATGAACAGCTTCCGTTAACTGAAAATCTTCTAGCGCCTCCCTGGCCGAATGTTCCTCTCTATTTAGCGTGCTGTTCTCTTCTCATTTAATACTCTGAATCCTGCAGGCATACGTCGGGCAGCCTGCGCCGAATACGATTCGCCCGGGCGAAATGGCTTGCGCCACGGGTGTTTGGTTCACGCAGGATGACCCAGAGTGTAAATGCCGTGTCAGCCACTGGTTCTTTTCGTGACGGAGCATGCCGTTCATCCTGCTGCGTTGCGCGGCCGAGATCCCACGATCAGATACGTCCGCAGCAACTCGAAAAAAAAGCGGGGGGATCAACGCGGATAAACCAAATATGTTGACCGGTGCAAATGCCCAACATTGACGTATTACAGAGAGAAAAGTGCGTCAATTATTTGGGAAAGTGTGAGTGCGGTGAGCATGTTGCTCTTCCGTTAGTCGTTGCCCGGCAACTCAGCGAATGCTGAGAAATATTCCCAAAAATTGTAAAGGAGACGAAATATGAGCGAATTTCGCCCTTCCGCTGATTCACAAGACCGGAGTGTCTCGGCTGAGGTGAAAACTTCCAACGATGAAGGCGTGACGACCCCTCGGAAAACCGGGCGAGCACTCCTCAGCCGCATACGGTGGTGGTTCATAGCTGTGTCCATCATTGTGGCGTTCGGGGTTGGTTGGGGCGTTGCTCGGCTGACGCTTCATCAACTCGCCGGTGGCCGGACGGAGTCCCAGAGTAACCAGGTTCAGGGAGAAAAGAAAATCAAATGGTGGACCTGCGCTATGCACCCCCAGGTTCGCCAGCCCGGCCCGGGCAAATGCCCGATCTGCTTCATGGATTTGATACCCGTTTATTCCGAGGAAGAAACTCCATTGACAGTGCGCCAGATCCGTATGACACGGGAAGCCGTTGCGCTGGCCGAGGTGGAAACAGCTCCGGTCCGCCGTATGTTTCCTACCCGTCAGATCCGGTTATGGGGACGAATCGATTTTGATGAGACACGTTTGGCCACTATCTCGGCGCGTTTCCCAGGCCGCCTCGATCGTCTCTATGTAGATTACACGGGTGTGCCGGTTCGATTGGGAGATCACCTGGTGGATATTTACAGTCCTGAGTTGGTGGTGGCCCAGCAGGAACTCTTGCAGGCACAGATGTCGCTGAAATCGGCTACACCCGGCAGTGCCCAGTACACCATCGCATCTTCTCTTTTGAAGAGTTCAGAAGAAAAACTGCGGTTGTGGGGTATCCTTCCGGATCAGATTGAAGAAATCAAACAGCGTGGATTCGCCACGGATCATGTCACGCTTTATGCGCCGATAGCGGGCATTGTGATCAATAAACACGCCAAAGAAGGGGATTATGTCAAAACAGGAGATCCGATTTATTCCATTGCCGACCTGTCACAGGTTTGGGCCGTGTTCGACGGTTATGAGGCGGACATCCCATGGTTGCGGTATGGACAAACTGTGGTCTTTGAAACGGACGCCTTCCCCGGCGAAAAATTTTCCGGGCAGATTGCGTTCATCGATCCAACACTCCGAGAAGCGACACGCACGATCAGGGTCCGAGTCAACGTGGCCAACCCGGGGGTCCGTCTGAAACCCGGGATGCTGGCACGGGGTTTGGTGGAGGCACATCTGGCGGCTGGAGACACGGTTTTCGAA
>NZ_JACIYL010000898.1 GCF_014359955.1 Thermogutta sp.
GGTGTTCCAAGGGCGATTCGTGAATCGCCCCTACCGGTGAGCGCTCGTCGTGCCCAGGCAAAGGCCCTGCGCGTGAAAACATCGGCCAAAGTTTGGAGAAAACACGATGAACGGCGAAGCCGACCAGAAATGGGCGTGACAAATCTGCTCACCCGCACGAATTCTTGCACCCACGGCCCAATGACAGAACCTTGCTTTCCACGCCGGGGTAGACCTGGTCGATTTGCTGTTGGATGTCCATGGTTCGGGCAATCGCCTCGGCGATGCGGATGTAGCGGACGGGATCGTCCATGTCGCGGCCCTTGCGGTCTTTCAGGTATTTTTCCAGCACCTGGTAGCCGCCGATGCGGTATTCCCACATCTCCGGCGTGATGCCCTCGAAGTATTTGTCTTTGTTGATAGCGACACGCCCCCTGGCCGCGTCGTAGCGCACGAATTCAATCCGGTCGCTGCCCTGCCCCTGGTATTTGACACCCGCTTGGGCTGGAACTTTGCGCAGCAGGTGCAGATCCATCAGTTCCTGGCCGAGCGACGCCATCTGGCGGAAAATGTCGGCGTCAGCCGTGAATGGCACGTGCGGAAAGTCAATGCGTAGTTCCTCGGCGTACTTCTGGCGGTAGGTCGGGCTGTAGAGCACGGCGTAAATGTACGCCATCACCTGCTCCGGCGTGGGCGTGAAGCCGTAGGCCGCCGCGAGTTGGGGCAAGAGCCATTCGGCCAGGTTGGGCTCTTTGGTCTGACGGAGCATGTCCGGCGCTGTCTCGGAGGGGTAGAGATAGAGGGGGAAGCAGTAGTCAATTGTCTTCAGGGAGACTGCGACATGCTCAACCAGCCGATCTGCAATAAATATGTGTTGCCACGCGCCTACGTGCTCCACTCGCCGAGGCATAACCAGCGCCACATTCTTCCCGGCCAGCATGTGATGCATGACACGCTTCACGGTGCGCCACACAACCGCATCATGGTAGAAAATGTAACGGACGTCAAATGGGCGATAGAGTACGGGCTTGACATAATTTTGTAGATCATGATCATCTATTTCTTGCAGCTTTTGCCACGCCTTGCGAATACTCCATCCCTTTTTGACGTTGATCCGGAATGCCTGATGCAACTCTTTGTCGTTTAAGTTCGAGTATTTGAAAGATCTAACACGGTTCAGAAGTTTTTTTGCGTCAAAGTCAATTACAAAATGATCCCTGGCGGTAGTCATGCCTACTCCATTGAGAGGAAAGATTTCCGTAATCCGCTGCCAGGACTGGTAGGCTTGCAGGTTTGTCGTGCTGCGGGGGATGAAGAAGTAGTAAGGCGATTGGGGTGTGAGGGGTTGCCAGGGGGTGTTGCTGAGATCGTGCTGGTTGAGCCAGTCGTATTTGGAGAGGCGCGTGCCGTAGAGGTCGGCGTGATAAACCCCACCCCCCGGCCCCCGCCCCGAACTCGGGGCGGGGGAGTCTGCTTCGGTTGGGATGGCGTCGTTTTGTGTGGCGGAACTCAGGCCGGGGGAGTCTGCTGTGGTTGGTAGCGGGTCGTTTTGTGTGGCGCAACTCGGGGCGGAGGAGTATCCTGAGGTTGGTAGCGCGTCGTTTGGCGTCGCAGGAGTCAGGCCGGGGGAGTCTGCTGCGGTCAACGACAAACAGTCCCCCTTCCCCCCTTGCGGGGAAGGGGCT
>NZ_JACIYL010000899.1 GCF_014359955.1 Thermogutta sp.
CACCGCATGACGCGTGTAGAAAAAGTATCCTTTAACCCGTCTTAATGGGATATCGCTTTCGCGCACGTCCGTTATTAAAATGGTTAAACTCACGCGATTGGTTTGTCTAACACCTACCGGATTCCCATTTTTGCTCATTTTCCCAGTTTACACTCTTTCCCATTTTAAAGGAGAACCGAGTGGAACAGCGAGATCCCAAAGTGATCACGATCGTCTCGGCCATGTTTGGCCAAAACTGCTACTTGGTCTATCGGGATAACCGTTCTGATTGCATCATCATTGATCCAGGTCTGGACTGGGGAAAAATCATCCGAAAAGTAACCCATCTCGGCCTCACTCCGGCGGCGATCCTGATCACCCACGGGCATGCGGATCATATCGCGGGCGTGGAAGCCGTCAAACAAAGATGGCCGGAGGCCGAGCTTGTGGTGGGTAAACGGGATGCCCAGAAGCTGACCGATCCCAACCTCAACCTGTCAGCGGACTTCGGATTCCCCCTGACAACGCCACCTGCGGACAAACTCGTCGAGGACGGCCAGCTTCTGGAGTATGCGGGCATGCGAATCCTTGTCCGCGAAATTCCCGGGCACTCCGAAGGGCATGTCATTTACCTTTTGAACGACACCAGCCCGCCCAACGCTTTTGTTGGCGACGTGATTTTTGCCGGCAGCGTCGGCCGCACCGACTTCCCGGGCGGAGATTTTGAACTCCTGGAGGAGGGAATCAGGTCGAAAATCTACTCCCTGCCCTCGGAAACGCAACTGTGGCCAGGGCATGGCCCTCCGACCACCGTGGGGCACGAAAAAGCCCACAATCCTTTCGTGCACGGATAGTGCTTGCATTGTGCAAACCGCATTCCATCGCGGAGGGCCCGCACCGGTTGTGCCCGTCATTGGGAAGACGGCTTCAATAGCGTCTATCCAAGCGGTGGATCACTTTTCGTCTACAATCCGACAGCCGATATTGACGGTCACCTGGAATTGCGCCACTTTTCCGTCCGCAATCGATCCCCGCAACTCGACCACCTCAAACCAGGAGGGGTTTTTCTCCATGCTGGCTGCCTTTTTGACGGCCTGCGCAACAGCGTCGCTGAATGACTGCGTCGAGGTCCCCACAAGCTGAATCTTCTTGTACACCGCGTCAGACATCGTTGGCTCCTTCACTTCGGTTGCAAATCCACTGGTCTTGCAAAAATTGGTTACTTGAGTGCCTTTGATTGTACATCATGATGCCGGTGTCGTGGGAGAGAGGTGTCAGTTACGGGAGGCAGAAGCGCACGGTCGGTGCTCACGTGCTCGCCGCCTCCGTCAGAACTCGCGCCGACTTGAAGGAGCAAGCGGAATGTGTCATATTACAGGTTTTACACTGGCGTCCAAACTACCTGGGAGGAGAGAACGGAGTGGAGGTCTGGCCCGCAATCGATATCAGAGGCGGCCGATGCGTGAGGCTCTGCCAGGGGGATTTCCACCGCGAGACGGTGTACGGAGAAGATCCCGTCGAAATGGCACGGCACTGGCAGCGGCTCGGCGCGAAACGCCTCCATATCGTGGACCTGGACGGGGCCAGGACGGGAAATCCCGCTAATATTCCCATAATAATTAAGATTGTTCAGGTGACGGGCCTCGTTTGCCAGGTCGGGGGGGGATTGCGGCAAACGGAAACC
>NZ_JACIYL010000009.1 GCF_014359955.1 Thermogutta sp.
ATAACGTCGATCAGAAGTTCATGCCCGGTGGGCGCCCGTTCTTTCTGGTCCACACTGCCGTTCCAACCCGATTCGAACTCGTCTTCCAAGTTGACGGTAGGGCCAATTCATGAATTGCCCCTACCCGCGGATCGTTTCTGTGTTCGCGGGAAAACACGGCAAACGGCAAATGACGAGGTGGTGAAGGCTAAAGCCTTCACCCAAAAGCGGCGATGAATCGCCGCACTCCATATGGAGTGCCGGGCTTTAGCCCCGCTATCGGCGCGGGACTTCAGTCCCCGCCGGAAAGCAATGGATGATCGAGCGTTAAACGGTGGACCCGACAAGCGGGTCCCTCCGAATGTGGACGTGACAAGCACGTCCCTCCGGAATTCTTTCGGAGGGGCACGCTTGTCGTGCCCGGCGAAGCGGCATGGATTATCAATCGGTGTTCATCGGACCCAACGAGCGGGTCCCTCCGAATGTGGACGTGACAGGCACGTCCCACCGAGAGGCGCTTCGGAGGGGCACGCTTGTCGTGCCCGGGGAGCCGTGATGCATAGCTTGGTGTTGCAAAGCGGAAGTAGCGAGAAGGCTCCTCGGGGTTGAATCTTCCTCTCACGCGAACCTCCTGTGAAGACTGCCGTCCTTCTCGGCGGAGGCAAAGCGGGGATGAGTCAAAGCTTGACGCGCTGACACAGCCTGCTACACTAATGTACAGTTTCGACACCCTTGCTCGCGAAGGAAGACCTAATGGGCAGAACTCACTTTTTCGCGCTCGCTGAACTCTCCAATTCCGGAAGTAATACCGGAGTGCCTTTTCGGCCACCACAGTTGATGGTGCCCATCAGGCCCAACGGGCCTTCGGAGACGGCCTACCGGCAACCACCCCTGCGATCATCCCGTCTGAACGTGGTATTCAGCCAGTGGTTGTTGTAGGAATCTCGGCATAGGAGCCATTCGTCCATGCGTCTCCGCGTTGTTTATTCCCTGCATAGTGATCGCTTGCCGGTGGAATATCGCCGTGGCTTTGCCTCGCTGCTCAAAGAAGCGATCAAGCAAAGTGATCCGCTCTGCTTCCAGCGTTATTATTCCCGCCTCCACGTGCTTAAGCCCTTTACGTTCTCGCTGTTTTTCCCAGGATTGACACCAGTTGGCGATGGAGATTTCCGAGTTGGTACTAAGGCGATTCTCCACATCTCTAGCAATTCCCGCGAATTGATCTCCTGTCTTTATAATGGACTGCGCAGCCTTCCACAATTTCCCCTTTTTCATAATACAGCGACCCTGCAAAGCATATTTCTCACACCATTTCGCGCAATGACGGTCAGCCACGCACGGTTTAAGACTATGGCACCAGTATTGGTGAACACAAAAGGGGATCCAAACCATTACTTACTGCCTGGCGATAAAGGATTTGAAGAGGGGTTTAGGTTTTCGGTTCGAGAAATTGCCCGCACTTTTCTGAATATGCCCGATGCCCCAATCGACTTCTGTCCTCTGGACATTCATCGCAAGGTCGTTCGCCACTACAATATGCACATGCAGGGTTTTGTCGGTGTTTTCGAATTACAAGGGCAGCCCGAGGTGCTCAACCTCGTTTACCAGGTCGGCTTGGGCGTCCGCCGCAGCCAAGGCTTCGGCATGCTGGAGCTCGTCCCAACGCCCAGCCGCGAGAAACTTTACAAGGGAGAGGGTGACATCCATGAGTAGCCTTACGCTGTATCCCTCCAACTGGCTCTATAATGCAGGCGTAATCGGATTACTGAGGGTGCTAGAAAGGACTGGAGTAGACCCTGCAAGCCTTTTTTATCCATATTCGGGAGCAGAAGTTCAAATACCACTTTCAATGTTACTCTCAAGAGATGTCGACGTAGAACGAGATGGCGAAAAATTCAAAATACCTTTACTTGCCAGAGAGTGGCTGCTGGAAAGCTGGGAAAGACTGACAGAGAAAAAAGAAAGCGCCGAAAGCGAGAAGATCAAGGAGGTTTGGGGAAAACTTTTTAACACTTTGTATAGGGGATTCTTTAACGCTAACACAACTTATCTATTTAAACAGTCAAAAAAATCCGAATCACTAATCCTTCAATTTGGCCAATTTGTAAGGTCTCTTGGGCAAGCTTCCGGAAATGGTGATACATGCTCCTTCTGCTTCAGAAATTCTGGGTTCTCCTACAAAAATATCTTCACCTCAGAACATTCTAAACAGCTCGGGGCTTCTGCTGGCGGGAAAGGTGTTCCGAATTCATTTTGGAATCTCAATCCTGAACAGAGTCTTCGAATTTGCGATTTCTGCAGTTTTGTGTTGCTCAATCACCACCTCGCCCTCACGCGACTTTCCGACGACTCGGAGATCTTCATCAATGCACCGTCCTTTCAGGTGATGTGGTATCTCAATAAATTTGCCCGGGAAACCTTTGGCTCGGCTTCATCCAAGGAGATGCGGAGCAAAAGAAACATCTTAGCCATGTCCGTGATCGAATACGCTACGAAGATCCAAACCACGCTCGGCGTCTGGACGGGGATGAACATCGAGGTCGTCTCGAAGCGTGGCGGAGAGATCGAGTTCTTCAGTTTACCCTATGAGGTTGTTCAACTCCTGGCGGACCGTCGAATTGCTTCGCTCCTCAGCCAGATTGGAGAGTTCAGCATTCTCAATCTGGTGCTCGCTCAGGATTTCTCCCGTCTTATAGAACTCGGCTATCGGCTCCTGCGCATCGGACTTAAGCCTTATGGAGAGTGGGGGAAATCAGAGAGGGACTTTGTGAAGCAGACGTTGAGGCTGGACAAGAACAAGCAACATCCTGCCCAGGTGGCCGATCAACTCTTTCAGCTTTCCGCATTAATAGAGGAAAAGCGCAAAAGGAGGGAAACGTATGAGCGCTCCCGTATCTTCTGAAGCGAGCTTGGAACAGAAACTGCAACAACTTGAAGACCAACTAAAGGCGGGGACTCCGGATATCGACCAGTTTCGCCAGGCCTACGTTGCGCTGAGGGAGCTGAGTCGGAGGCTTCAGAGCCTCCTCCAGTGGGCCGGAGAAGACCGGCGAGGAAAGGAAGATGAGAAGAAGTTCCAGGGGCTCTATCGGCAGGTCGCCGGCTGGAACGCTTCCGAGCTCATGGAGACCCTGAAGCGTACCGGGTTTGCCCTAAAGAAGGATAGCGGCCTCAAGGATGTGTTTGACCGGCAAGGCTACCGTATCCTGGAGCTTGTCCGAGCCGGCAAGCGGGACGAAGCATTTCATGCGATTCTGCGTATCTTCGTCTCGGCGAAGAGGGAATTTCCCACCCAGCTTGTGGAAGCCTTCAAGCCGGTTTACTCAGATGAGCTTTTTAAGGTTTTTCTGTTTTCGTTCCTGAGCGGCATCCTGGGTCAGGAAGAAATAGAATAAGAAAGCCTATAACTAAAGGAGGAAGCCATGAGCAACACAATTAAGAACGTCACTGTCACGATTATCTTCGACGGCGCGGCTTTGAACCGCGACGAGAAGATCGGGGGCAACATCCTTTCGATCAAGAAGCTCAATGTCAACGGCGAGATCCGCTCCTTCATCGGCAAGCCCGCCATACGGCACTACCTGTTTCAGACTCTATGTAAGACACAATCTAAAAGATGGGAACCAGCGCCGGTTGCTGAAAGAGGTGCAGGAGACAAAAAGACGTTACAATTTGATATCACACGGGCAGACATTATCACCAGTCCGGAATTGGACGTATTCGGTTATATGTTTACGATCGAGGGTGAGCGCTCGCTTACTCGAAAAGCCCCTCTGGGAATAACTAAAGCGATATCTTTGGTCTCGTATGAGGCCGATCTTGCCTTCTATGCGAACCATGATCTTGTCACGCGAAGAAGAACCGAGGGATACTCTGAAACTATGCCCGGCCTCTACAACAAAGAGGAACATGTTTCGTACTACAAGTTGACCTTTACAATCGATGCCACAGTACTGGGAAAGGATATCTGGATTCTGGGGACACAACCGCAACAGGAAGCCGATAAGCTGATTCTCGCAATCTCGAACAGCGATAGAAAAGCGTTGCCTGGAGAGGCAGCTAGCCCAAATATGTGGAAAGTCAATGAAGAGGGAATGATTGAATGGACTAATTTGAACGACAAATTCCAGGTAACCTTCACAGTATCGCATAAGGCAAAAGTAGAGCGAATTCGCGATGTCCTCGAAGCCATCAAAAACGGGCTTTACGCCCAGTCCAGCGGCGAAGCCAACACGATCGTCCCGCTCTTTTTCATCGCCGGAGCGGTGAGGGTACCCTCGCCCATTTTCCATCCCTACATTGACGTGCGCAGAGAAGACGGCCAGTGGAAGGTGATCGGCGTTGGCGACGCGCTGAAAAACTCCTGGCTGGAAAAGGAGGGAAACCAGTCGATTGTGTACATTCAGGACTGTGAGCGATTGAAAGTAAACGAGGATTATTGGCAGAATCAAGCTATAATAAGAGATTGGGGTGAATTTCTGAAGAAATTGGGTCTGGAACATAATACGCAAATGCAGAACAACAAAGCGGAGTAGTTCAGAACCTGCATAGGAAGGGCACGATGTTCGCAAGCTCGAGTTACATCTTACGGATCAGGATCTACCAGCCGCAGGCGCACTATCGGGTACCTTTCACCTATCAGCGGCGGCATACATATCCTATCCCGCCCTACTCCACCGTGATCGGATTTCTCTGCAACGTGCTGGGGATTGACGACCAGGAAAAAGAGGAATACAGGAAGCTCAGAGCGATGAAAATCTCTATCGCCGGTCGCTTCGAGAGTAAGACCACGGAATATACCTGGTTTCGCAACCTATCTCAATCGGCTCATGTGGATCGTTTCGGCAGTATCGAGAACCGCAGTATCGGTGGTCATGTGGAGCACATCGGCGGCCAATCCCCCATTCTCATCGATGTCCTCAACGATGTCCGTCTGGTGATTCATCTAGCGCACGAAGATAAGTCATTTCTTGAGTACATCCGCGCTTCATTGAGAAATCCTGTTCAACGACTGGAGATTTTGCATCTTGGACGTGCAGAAGACTGGATTGTTATAGAAGAGATAGCATGCATACGCGAGTTATCTGCTTGTAACTTCCAAAGAGAAGATGGTAACTTTAGACATTTCTTCTGGATTCCTGAGAAAATGTTTCCGGAAGCAAATCATCCAGAGTCTTATTTCAAAACTTATGAGGGGCTTATCTACCGGTTACCGACCTTCTGGACCGTCGAGGACTATACGCACACTCGAAATCGTCACGGCAGGCGAATCTTCGAGTATATTACGGCTAAATTGAGTGACGGTTTACTGGTCGGCAAGAATCTTCTTTTTGACGAGGAAAGGCATCTTCCTGTTTTCCTTGCAAATTTTATAGGATAGTTATGAACACAGTTGTGGACATCTGTGCCAAGAGCTGTGATAGAAACGGAGGCCGTCGGGTACGCCTCCATGAGCACATCCGGGATGCTCTGCACGTTTTCGACAAAATCAAGCACCGGGTCGATGGCTCTTTGTGCGAACTCATTCGTCTTGCCATCGTCTGCCACGACTGGGGAAAAGTGCTACCCGCCTTTCAAATTCAGAGGCTGAAAAACAAGTGTTACACCCCGTGCTCTCCCCTCATCGATATCCCTCACTCGTTCTTTTCCCTTCTGTGGATAGATGAAGATAAGCTAAAGCAAAGACTGCCACAGCATGATGCGGATACTTATCGAGAATTTGTGTTCTCGGCTATTGCCTATCATCACTGGCGGGAGAATTTCTTTGAGCTCATTAGCTCCCCCCATGCAGATATTATAACCTTGATAGATGCATTGGGGGCAGTAAAGGGCAACTTAGAAGAAAACTTGCGTGCGGAGATCGAGAAGCTGGGCGATGGTTGGCACGAGCTTGTGGGATTCAATGAGACGATGGCGAACGGGTTGCATAATGGGGTCCCTCTTTCGGAATACGCGCGACCACCTTACCACTTCTATTTCTTGCCGAAACGGGTGGGGTTGGACGATAAGAAAATGCGTGAGTGGATACTCATCGCCGGATTTCTCCAGCGTGCAGACCACTTTGCCTCGTTTTGTGAAGAAGAAGGGCAAGATGTAAGCATCGCGGAGGGGGAAATCTGCCCGATGAGGCCAGATGACATCGTCAAAGAAGTCAAAGGCAAAATACAAGAAAAAATCGAGAGTTCTCCGGTACATTTACAGGATAGCACCGAGATATGGCAGCTTGAGACAATTAATGTCTGTAAGGATAAAAATGTTATTCTGGTCGCCCCTACCGGCTATGGCAAGACGGAGTTTGCTTTCCTTTGGGGCAGCGGTGACAAATTTTTCTATACCCTACCCCTACGGGCGGCCGTCAACCAGATATTTGAGCGGGCGAAAGCTGTTTTCGGTGAGAATACGGTTGGTCTCCTCCATTCCGATGCCGATGTGTACTTGTTCGGAGACGGAGGGGAAGGGCAGGCCAATCTCAAGGCATACGACCTTGCTCGCCAACTGGCTTACCCGGCCATCATCTCCACAGGCGACCAGTTCTTTCCTTACGCTTTGCGTCCGCCAGGATACGAGAAAATCTACGCCACATTTTCGTATTCGCGACTGGTGATTGACGAGGTGCAGGCTTACGACCCCCGAGCCGCTGCGATCGTGGTCAAGTTCATTGAAGATATCGTGCGCATGGGCGGGAAATTTCTCCTGATGACCGCCACACTGCCAGAATTTGTGCGAAGACACATTGTAGACGCCGTTGGGAAAAATAACTTTGAATACATCAATTTGTACAAACAAGGGAAGGACACATTAGAAAAGATCAAGAAGCACAAAATCAAGGTCGAGTTGATCGAAAACCGCACCGATAAGGAGAAGCCAGACTTCACCATCCCTGAAGAGAAGCTCGTGCCGGTGCTGAGTCAAGCCTGCGAGGGTAAGCGCGTGCTCGTGATTGCCAACACCGTAAAACAGGCTCAGGACATTTTTGAGAGACTCAAGTATGTAATCGAGAAAGACAATCAGTATAAAGCGCTTAAGAGTAAAATATGGCTCTTGCATTCACGGTTCACACATGCCGACCGCGATGCCCTGGAGGCAAAAATGTGTGGCAGGGGCGGGGCATTCAAGAACCCCAAGCCAGACTCTGAGAGAGAGGGTAAAATCCTCGTGGCGACGCAGGTAGTGGAGGCTTCACTCGATATCGACGCCGATGTCTTGTTCACCGAGGTCGCACCACTTGATGCGCTCGTGCAGCGGATGGGCAGGATTTTGAGAAGGTACGGTCCCATGACAGACCCTCAGAAAGTGCCTTCCCCCGATAACCCCAATGTTTATATTTGGGTTTCCCAGCATGGATTGCAATCCGGGCAGCATTATGTCTATGATCCAGATGTTGTTTTGCTTACGATCAAGCTGTTCAAAGATCGACCCGATAAACATTGTAAAGATTGGCTATCTGAAAAGCTAACGAAACATCCCAAACTTGATGATCGGACACAATCGGTTCTCCAAGGGATCTTCGGTTGCGAGGAGGGATCACGGAGAGAAGGGAGAGAAACCTCTCGTAAAGGAAAGAGAAAACGGCCAACCGATGAGCAGACGCCTGTTTCCCGCCCGCGCGAATTTGAGTTTGTCTGCTCTGAGTATGACAAGTATGAGCTGGTAAACAAGCTCTTCGAGTCGCTATCTGAAGAAACAGATTATTTGAGGACGTTTTGGCAGACTAAAGACATCCTTGATGCTGGTTATATGTCAGATCGTAAGGAAGACGCACAAAAGATCTTTCGGGACATACATACTCTATCTGTAGTCCCAGATCACAGAAGAGAAGAGTTTATCACCGCTATTGAAACTTTTTTCAATAACACACATAACACACGAACGTGTTTTACTTTATTCAAGAAGGAGGTGCTTTCCAAATTCGTTGTGCAAGTGCCTTTCTATGCGCAGCAAATACAGCAGCGCGAATTTAAACCGGTTGAGTGGTGGGTAAGGGATTTGTCATGTGTACAGGAGGCACTTAAGAAGGCGTTGATGCGTTGGTGTCAGGGTATCTATTTTGCAAACTACAAGTATGACGAGAGAATGGGAATTATTGCAGAAGCGCCATGGGGTTGTAAGGATACAGCAATTCTCTGAAGGATGACGCATGCATAGGAGATACCCGTCGCGATCTCAGTGATGTCGATGACTGGGATGTACCTGATATGCTTAACCTGTGCCCCCGCTGCCGGCGAAGATGCCGATGAATGCTGGTAGGACCAAGCGCCGATGGCCAAACGAGGAGTTGGTCTGGCGCGGAAACCACGGGGCGATCCGCTTTTCAGAGAAATGCTGCGTTTCCCAGCCGACACCAATCAGTGAGGAGAGAACATATCAGAATTGATCGCGGGAAATTTACCTGACGTGTGTTCGTTTTTCTCACCCGATAGGGCCATGGCGATTGCGGTCAGCCACTCGAAAGCTGTCTTGCCCGGAGGGCGAATCTCCAGCGAAGCCCTTTCGGATCGGATGCTTCGCCACTTCTACTTGGGCATGACTCGCGCTAAGCGAAACTGCTGAAGGTGCGGATGAAACCATCCTTCTTCCGAGTGTTAATCCTGCATGCAAAGAAGGACTCGATCCTATATCACGAAGATGCGCTTAATGGTTTGGCGACATTGCCCTACCTGCACGTGTGCGCGCAGAATATTGTTCCTGAGGAGGTGGAACTCGATGTGGATGCGGTTGCGATACGTGGTTATCAACTATTTGCATTCTCCGGCTCGACAGATGGCCAAAAGGGGTTGCTAAAACAGAAACGCTTTGAGGCCTATGTCCGGGCCCGGCGATTAGGCGGTGATAAGGCGCGCGTCGCATTAGTCTGTTGCAGCAACGATCCGGATGGCCTCGAACACGAGATGCGACGCGACGTTGATCCCGAAGGCCGCATACGCGTCTTTGGGCGGAAACATCTGGCCAGTCTGGCCGAATACCTGAGGGAGTGGATCCTATCCCGAACTGGGCCTGATCCTGAAGGAAAGGAGTGAGCCATTCATGAATCTTGTTGTTGTGGACACAGCGCAGATCCAGCCCTACATCTTTGGCAGTAACCGATTACGGGAGAACGTCGGCGCGTCCCACCTCGTCGCCCAAGCCACCACGACGTGGGCCAAAGAAGCAGTGCGACAGGTTGCCGCGCGACACAACATTCAATCCACAGGAATGTTGGATGACACAAAGAGCATCGAAAACCCATCCGACCCGCTCGATGCTGAGGTACTCTATGCCGGCGGGGGAAACTTTTTCGTTCTGTTTTGCGAGGAGTCCTTGGCAAAGGACTTCACCCGGGTGCTCTCGCGAAAAGTATTAACCGATGCGCCCAACCTCCAACTGGTCATCGTTCATAACCCCTTTGATTGGGGCGAATCGCTCGCCCAGAAAATCAAGGCCACCTTCAAGAAGCTTACAGAGGAGAAACGCGCCCGTACGCTATCTGCACCCCTGCTGGGACTGGGTGTGACGGTGATGTGTCGGTCGACCGGATTGCCGGCGGTTGCTGTCGCTCCAGGTATCGGGGATGATCCGCCTCGACCCGTATCAGCCGAGATTCTGGCCAAGTTGCGCGCTGTCGAGAGGAAAGATGGGAGCCCGAGTGAAGCTGACCAGCGATTGAGAGCGATCCTCCCACCCCCAGACGGCTATGATTACCCCAGCCAGCTTGATCACCTTGGAGGCACCCGCGGAGAGCACAATTACATTGCCGTTGTGCATGCCGACGGAAACAGTCTCGGACAGCGAATCATGGCAATCGGCGAGAAATACCCTGATCCATCACAGAACCGTGACTACATTAAGGCTCTGCGTGCCTTCTCTAAGAAAGTTGACAAGGCAGCACAGCAGGCTTTGCGAGATGTCTTGAACAAACTGGTGGCGCGCATTCAAAACGATGGTGGCGGCCGGATCGTTTACAAAAACGCCCTGGGAAAAATCATTGCCGAAGTTCAATTACGCAGGGAAGATGGTACGTATCTTCTTCCCTTCCGTCCCATTGTCTTCGGCGGGGATGATGTGACTTTTGTCTGTGACGGAAGGCTGGGGCTGTCTCTGGCTATCGAATATATGCAACGGCTTGAAGAGCACACTAAAAACCTGCCCGATGGGAAAGGGCGTTTAACGGCATGCGCGGGCGTCGCCATCGTGAAAGCCCATTATCCCTTCGCACGAGCGTATGCCTTAGCGGATGAACTGTGTCGAAAAGCCAAAAACTATCGCCGGATCATTCGTGATTCTCAGGGTGATTGGGATGGATCATGTCTGGACTGGCATTTTGCACTGAGTGGATTGTCAGGAGGCATTGACGAGATTCGAGAGCGGGAATACAAGGTGCGCTCTGGTTCTCTGACGCTTCGTCCTGTAACGCTTGGGGATAATCCAAAAGACTCGTGCCGAACTTGGACAGTCGTAGAAAAAGGCATCATGGAGTTTCAAGGTGAAAACTGGGCAGGGCGTCGTAACAAAGTCAAAGTCCTCCGTGATGCGTTACGAGAAGGCCCGGATGCTGTGCAGCACTTCCTGAGGAAGTTCAATGAAAACAAACCGCTTCCCGACGTGGAGCTGTCGCTGACTGGGTGGGAGACGACTGGTTGGCATGGTGGATATTGCGGTTACTTTGATGCGATTGAACTGGCAGATTGGTTTATTCCACTGTAGGGGATGCTCCGCGATGAAATTGCAAATCCGCATTACACTTAAAAGCGATACAACCTTTGGGCGAGGCGATGGTGTGGTCGGGCTCGTGGATGAAGAGGTGGAACACGATGCCTCCACCGGGTTGCCCTTTCTCCGAGGGCGTACGTTAAAGGGTCTGCTGGCTGAGGAGTGTGCTAATATCCTGTTCGCTCTTCGCCGACAGAATTCGCCCGCCTCCTCCCAGCTTGAGCGTGCGGCGGGGTTCCTATTCGGCCAACCAGGCAGCAGTGTAGACGACGAAGCGAGGATGCATGTCGGTCCGGCACTGCTGCCTGAGGAATTACGAGCCGCTATCGAGGCAGATCTCCGCCGTGGCGATCTGAAACCGGCAGATGTTCTGGAAGCACTGACCGCGATCCGCCGCCAGACAGCAGTGGACGAAAAAACAGGTGCCCCTGAGGAACGCAGTCTCCGCTCTATGCGGGTCGTGCTGCGCACTACGCCCTTCATTGCAGCATTGAATTTCGATGAAGAACCAGATCAGACGGCGAAGGCCCTTCTCGCCGCGTGCATTCTGTCTCTGCGTCGCGCTGGCACAGGCCGCAGTCGTGGACGAGGTCGGCTCGCGGCACGATTGTACGACGACCGGGGCAACGACATCACCAATGAGTGCTTTGAGCACTTCCGGAAACTTGTGAATCCTTCGCAAGGAGACGCATTATGAGGGTCATTGTTTATCGCATCACGTTGCTTGAGCCAACGCTGGCGACCGCGCTTCAAGGCGACCCGAACGAGGGGGTTTCCCTCGATTATATTCCGGGCAGCACTCTGCGTGGGGCAATCATCAAGAAGTACCTTCGCAGCAACAACCAAACCGAATTGGATGCTGCCGATCCTCAGGTTCGCCGGCTCTTCTTCGACGGAACGACGCGCTACCTCAATGGCTATCCGCTCGACCGCCTGGAGCAGCGCTCCCTGCCCACACCGCTGTCATGGCAACACGAAAAGGGGAATGAAACAGGCATCTTCGATTTTGCACTGGAGATACCAGATGCAGACGATAAACAGTGGCAAGGTATCGGCCAACCGTTTTGCTCATTGGGAGAAAGGCAAGATGGGGCCAAGCAAAAGGTCCACCTGGTTCAACCTGAACGACACATCTCTGTGCACACCGCGCGAACACGCCGATTCGGACGAGCCATGCCGGGTAATGTGATCGATCCTTCGAAGGGCGACGTGCCGGGGGCCGTTTACCGCTACAACGCGCTGGCGGCAAGGCAAACCTTTGAGGCCGCGGTTATATGTGACAACGATGCAGATGCCACCATGCTGCGTTCGTTACTTAAAGATGAGGTGACATTAGGCGGTTCGCGCAGCGGCGGGTACGGGCAGGTGTTGCTTCATGACGTAAAAGAACTAGATACCTGGCGCGAGACTGGTAATCCTTTCGTAGCCAACGTGCACGGCAAGTTGATTGTCACGCTGTTGAGTAACGCTCTGCTACGCGATGAGAATGGCCAATTTGCAGTTGACTCGTGTTTGGTCACCCAGGCGCTGTCCGAGCGCCTGGGCGTTCCTTTGAGGCTGCAATGTGCATTCTTGCGGGGAGAAATTGTTGGCGGGTTTAACCGCAAGTGGGGGTTGCCGCTGCCACAAGCACTCGCCGTCCACATGGGCAGCGTGTTCGTGTATGACAAGCCGGACTGTGACGAAAGTAAATTGCTCCAACTGGAAGTGCAAGGCATCGGCGAGCGTCGGGCCGAGGGCTTCGGACGCGTCGCTATCAACTGGCAAACGGAAGCAGAATTACAGGTGGACAAGCCTTCCTCGTCACAACTCGCTCGGACCATGACGGTCCCACCAGGTTCGGATAGTGAGCAGTTGCTCAAGCGGATGGCAGAACGAATGCTGCGGCGACGGTTGGACGAACGGTTGATCGCCCGGGCCAATGATATTCATATCATCAATCCCCCAAGCAACGCGCAAATCTCAAGGCTTCGAAGCATTCTTCACGATGAGCTAATGAAAGAAACTCCCTCTACGCAACGGATATTCAAGTTCCTGAAGAGCGTTAGGGAACGCAATACAGCACGCAGACAATTCGAGCGAGCCCGTGTGGGAGCGGAGATCTTATTGAACTGGATTGAAGAGACATTACAGATCTCCGCCTGGGAAACGAGGTTCGGATTTCAACAGACTGACGTTCCCCGGATCGGCAGCATCCAGGCAAGTCTCACTGATGCGCTTCGCATCGAGTATCTTATACGTCTGGTCGATGCATTACTGGCCCGCGCCGTCAAAGAAAGCCGGAAGGAGGCAGAATAGCCATGACCTACCCCCTCTGGTCGCCTGACACATCGCGGCGAATCGTCGCCCGTATAGTGGTTGAGGGAGATCTGATCCTCCAGACCCCTGCGCAGTTCAGCAACGGTGACACCGACGAGTTGACCGATATGCCGCTCCTGGTGGATCCTTTTGACGAGAAGACACCGTTGCTGACGGGCGCTTCCATCGCGGGAGCATTGCGGAATTACCTGCGGGAGCGGGAACACGGCTACAGACAATCTGCTGGCCGTTCTTCGGCAAGCGTGCTCCTTTTCGGCAGTTTGAAGGGTGATGACGAGGGAGAGCAAAGCCCCCTTATCGTGGAGGATGCGCTGGGCAAACCGGGAACCTTCGGTGTCGAGACGCGAGATGGGGTTGGTATCGATCCCAAAAGCCGCACCGCACGACAGGATAGGTTGTTTGATCTGCAACTGTGGGAGTCGGGAACGACCTTCCCCTTGCGATTTGAACTTCTCATCAGGGAAGGCGATGACGCAGACGCTTTGAAACGCGCTCTGGCTACTGCGCTCACGGGATTCAACGATGGCAGCATTACTTTGGGCGCGCGAAAGCGACGCGGCTACGGTCGGGTCATCGTCGCAGGATGGCGGGTTAAGACCTATGACCTGACTCGGACTGTAGATTTGCTGGATTGGCTCGAACATGGAGATGAGCCTCTCATAAACGTTACATCTGTACCTGACATCAAAACAGCTCTGGAGATTGCGGACCTCGTAGAAGATCGCCGTCAATTCTTCTCTATCACTGCCACGTTTCTGCTTGATGGCTCGCTGCTTATTCGTTCCGGCAGTGGGCAGGACGATCGGGGACCGGACATGGTACACCTGCATGCACGGCAGGCGGACGGGACCCGAAAGCCAGTCTTGTCCGGGACGAGCCTCGCCGGGGCGATCAGGGCGCGTGCCCTGAAGATCGCCAAAACACTGGGTGCCAGAGGGCAAGCCCAGGGGTTGATTGACGGAATGTTCGGCAAAGAAATGCAGCCAGGTGTGCAACCCGAAGCCAGTCGCATCATCGTCACCGAGACCGTAGTGCAAAACGCCAGGACAGACCTTGTCCAACACCGTGTCAGCATCGACCGCTTCACCGGCGGCGCAAGAGAGACTGCGCTGTTTAGCGAGCAGCCCGCGTTTGGGAGCACGCGGACAACACTGACCGTGGACATTCGGCTTATCAACCCGGAAGATCATGAGATCGGCATGCTTCTGCTCCTGCTGAAAGATCTCTGGACAGGCGATTTGCCCCTAGGAGGCGAGAGCAGCATCGGGCGGGGGCGTCTCAGGGGAGAACGTGCAACCCTCATTCTTCAGCGCGACGGGACATCCAGACGCTGGGAAATCCGAACCAATGAGCAGGGACTGAACATCACCGGCGAGCGTCATGAGCTGGAGCGATTCGTTGCGGCCCTGAATCGGCACTTTAAGGAGGCGGAGAAGTGAAACGTGAGATCGAATCACATCCTGCGGTGGTTGAACCCATCACAGATTGTTCCATCAGCGACGTGAAAGTCTGGCTACAAACACAGGCTGTTCAGCACAACCTGAGGTGGCTGCTGGCGCACGCCGACGACGGTGTGATCTGGGGTGAGCTGCGTAACGGACAACTGGTCACATCCGAGAGCGTGGCACCCGAAGTGTCTCCACCCCTTCGCGCCGAGACACTGCAGCAGGTGCGGTTATTCGCCACTCGCGCCGAACTCCTGCTCTGGCGGGATGGCGACAACCGCTGGCATGCGCGTTTGATTCGCGATGCTGGGCATGGAGAAAAGCCCACATTCACTGACGCCATTGACGAACCGCAGATCCTCTGGGGTACCGATCCCCAGCCACTCGCCAACGGCTTCACGCTGATGAGCGATGGCGCACAAGGGCTGCGTCATGCCGTCCCGCTCGATGTGAGAGGGAGATTTGACGAATCAAGCCGCCCCCTGCGCCTCTGGGTGCGACATTATCTGCAAGACGATGAAAGTGGTTTCACCCGCATCGTCGCCAGCCGACTCTTCGACCTGAAATTGGAGGAAGTAAAATGAGCACCCGTCAGATCTTAAATCTACCCAAACACAAGAATCCCTCCTCCCATCGCATCGCCAGCGCACCTTATAACTTTGTACCATTGCCCGAAAAGGTAGTGACGGTGGTGGAAAACGCCAATGATTTACCTGACCACGACCGCTATGACCCTGACCGACACACAGGTTATTTTGAGGTGACACTGACCACGAAATCTCCTTTGTATGTACGATGTCCGCTCACTCGCGAGGAATTTGACCTGGAGGAACAAAACAAAGACAGGCACGGTCGTGCGATCGACGATCGGACACGTTATACCGATCGCATCAAAAACACACCCGATTTCTTCTACACTCGCGACCGCAGCCGACCCGTCATTCCCGGCAGCAGCCTGCGCGGCATGCTCCGCAGTGTCCTGGAGATTGTGAGCTACGGAAAGATGCAGTGGGTCACGGATAAAAGGCTCATCTATCGAGCCGTTGGTGATCCTTCATCATTAGGTGATCATTATCGTCAGCAGATGCTCGGACCTAATAAAACCGCAAGTCCGCACATGCATTTCGACTATCCATCTTTGCAGGTAAAGGGTGGATATTTGCGAAAAACTGATACCGGATGGGCTATTCAGCCTGCCCAGGAGATACATGGTGAGACGTTTGTTCATGTCGAATACAATCAGGCTCAGCCTATTATTGGAGGACATGGTCGGCAACGAGTTCACGACGTGTTTGTTCAGCCAGCTCAACGAACCCCTTCCAGCCGTGGGCGACGTGGTCGGGGCAATTTAACCTTGGACCTGGCCGTAACACAGAAAGTATCGGCTTCGCCGGATCCCGATCTGGTTCCAGCCAAACTAGTCGAGTCGGGTCACATAGGCGGCAAGCATCCCAAGCACTGGCATTGTGCAATCTACGAGCCTGATCCCACGCAGCCACTTACTCCTATTCCAGACGAGTTATGGGAGATGTATCAGGAGGATCGGGATCTAACCCGTGGATTACCTACTCGCCCATTAACCAGAGATGGTGATCCGCTTTTCTACCTTGTTGATGAGACGGGTAATCTTGTATTCTTCGGTCCTACGATGATGTTTCGCCTCCCCTATCAGCGATCAATTCATCAGTTGATCCCTCAACCGCTTCGAGACCCATTACAGGTTGACTATGCAGATGCAATATTTGGTTTTGTGAGGAGCAAAGACGACTTTCCATCTGGACAACTACCGCCGCAAGGCGATAAACGTCGCGCCTACGCCGGACGAGTGTTCGTAACGGATGCCGTGTTAGAAGAAGGCCAAACTGACTACTGGCTCTCCGATGAACCTATCACTCCTAAGATTCTCGCCACGCCCAAACCCACTGCTTTTCAGCATTACCTGACTCAGCAGGAACCAGACGACAAGAACCGACTCGATCACTATGATAGTCCACCACCACATGAAACCGTTATCCGTGGACATAAGCGCTACTGGCATCAGGGACTGAGCCCAGACGAGGGGCTGACGCTCGATCAAATTCGGGAGCGAATCGAGGAGGAGAGGACACGGCTCCGTGAGTTAGAAACCAGCACACAACACACCCAATTCAGCCCCGTAAAACCAGGCGTGAAGTTCAAGTTCCGGATCTACTTCGAAAACCTTTCTGATCGTGAGTTGGGGGCGTTGTGCTGGACGCTACACCCGTTAGGCGATCCAGCGAAGACCTACTGTCATCATCTCGGCATGGGCAAGCCACTGGGCATGGGTGCAGTGACGCTGGAGGCCACACTCTATTTGACAGATCGTCCAAAGCGCTACAGCGCACTCTTTGAAGACGATCACTGGCAAGCGGGAGTTACAGATTCCGGCCAATCGCTTTCCGATCGGCCAACATTGGAAAGACTCACGCAGGCCTTCGAGCAACACATCCTCGGCACGCTTGGACTGAACAACCGCCGTCATCTTTCCGAAATCAAGCGTTTTGGGATGCTCCTCAAGATGATGGAATGGCCGGGTTTTCCGCCCGATCCACAGGGCAAGCTCTTCTTAAAAAACAAAAACCGACCCAACACGCGATACATGACGATTCAGCCAAATGAATACCGCGACCGGCCAGTTTTGCCCGACCCTTGCGCCTTCGACGCGAGTATCTCCCGTCTAACTGAACCGAATTCCGGCAACTCGGGCGCACGGCCTTGACCGCGCGCAATGTGGCCCGGCGGCTTGCTGAAAAGCTGCTCGAAAAAGGATACCGCCTCGTCAGCGGCGGCACCGATACCCACCTGCTCGTCATGGACTTCCGCGACACCCCCTATTCGGGGAAGGATGTGGCCCAGGCACTGGCCAAAGCGGGCATCATCGCCAACTTCAACATGGTGCCCGGCGATCCCCGCAAGCCGTTTGTCACCAGTGGCGTCCGGCTGGGGACCCCGGCCCTCACCACCCGGGGGATGAAGGAGCCCGAAATGGACCGCATCGCCGCGTGGATCGACACGGTCTGCCGCAATCTGGAGCGGATCGAGGAGGTGGCGCCGCGGGTTCGGGCGGAGATTGCCGAGCTGTGCCGCCAGTTCCCGCCGCCGGGGATCCTCATCTGAACTGGCCACCCCTTTCTCTGGGCATTGCAGTCCACCACTATTGTGGGGCTTGACAGGACTGGATTCCTTTCGTACGCTTAGTTGCAGTCGATCTCCAGGGATTTTCGCACGACCGGCGATCGACTGCAAAACAGGGGGTGGGAGGAGGGGGAAAACCCCGGAAAATACCGGCTTTCCGGGGAGGGTCTTAATCGAACCAAGTTGGGATTGAAATCGTGACAGCGTGATGCTGGCTCGCGGCTTGCACGCCGTAGTCTTAATCGAACCAAGTTGGGATTGAAATAAATTTTGTGTTGTAAGTTACGGTCTAGACACAACTTGTCTTAATCGAACCAAGTTGGGATTGAAATGAATCATCCCTATTCTCATTTTACAAAATGTTTGTGGTCTTAATCGAACCAAGTTGGGATTGAAATAAAGTTGCAACCAATGATGTTCCCGCTAGAATCCAAGGTCTTAATCGAACCAAGTTGGGATTGAAATACAAGGTGTTCTTTTCTAACTTCGACAAAGAATGTAGCGTCTTAATCGAACCAAGTTGGGATTGAAACTCCACTGCTAGCCACCGGCCCAGTGACCGGCGGTAAGTCTTAATCGAACCAAGTTGGGATTGAAACTTTTCAGCACTTGGGCGACCGTCTCTGGATGCAAGATGTCTTAATCGAACCAAGTTGGGATTGAAACCGGATATCCGGATGACCAGAAAACTGAACGTAGACGGTCTTAATCGAACCAAGTTGGGATTGAAACGATAATTCCATTTCTGCAACTATAGGTAGCAATTTCAATGTCTTAATCGAACCAAGTTGGGATTGAAACCGTGGAAAGAGGAAGCAAAGAAATTCCGGATCCTCGAGTCTTAATCGAACCAAGTTGGGATTGAAACAAGGAGCCGCCCCGTTCCGCATTAGCGTCCACTTCAGCGTCTTAATCGAACCAAGTTGGGATTGAAACTGTGAAATCGGAAATTTGGGGAGAGTTCCCCCATTTCGTCTTAATCGAACCAAGTTGGGATTGAAACATAGGCTAATAAGAACCTTTTGTAGATAGCTTCCGGGAGTCTTAATCGAACCAAGTTGGGATTGAAACGCGATGATTTGCTGAATCTCGCCATCACAAGGACTTTCCTGGTCTTAATCGAACCAAGTTGGGATTGAAACTCACGGCGTCAGGAGTGCCAGGACGGTCGTGTCCGGTCTTAATCGAACCAAGTTGGGATTGAAACGTGCCGGTTACCGGTATGCCTACCGCTTCGCAAGGTCTTAATCGAACCAAGTTGCGATTGAAACTATCGACCGCGATTTTCTGCGCCGCATCGACCGACTCGTCTTAATCGAACCAAGTTGGGATTGAAACCATTAGATGGCGAACAAGTGACAGTCGCGTCCAACCTCGTCTTAATCGAACCAAGTTGGGATTGAAACTAATAAAACGTGGTTGTGAACGACCACTTGAAAGTGCGTCTTAATC
>NZ_JACIYL010000090.1 GCF_014359955.1 Thermogutta sp.
GGCAGTCTCTCCATTGCCGGACGTCAGCCGGTATGCGATCGTCCGGTGGGCACGCGAGGCTGCCGAGATGGGCGACGTGGCATGGAAGCAATGGGCGGGGAACCTCGAGCAACTGCGTGCAGGTGTGGCGAGCCTCCTGGGAGCGTCTCTGTCGGAAATTGCCCTGGTGAGAAATACGAGCCATGGAGTCTCGATAGTGGCCGAGGGATTCCCCTGGCGTGCCGGGGACAACGTGGTAATACCGGCCGATGAGTTTCCGGCGAATCAGTATCCCTGGCTAGCGCTACGGGAAAGAGGTGTGGAAGTCCGCCGGGTGCCCGCCAAGGAAGGCCGTGTGCGGATAGAAGATCTGGCAGCCGCGTGTGACAACCGAACCCGCATTCTTTCCGTGAGTTGGGTGAGCTACCATTTGGGGTGGCGCCACAACCCTGGTGATCTGGCTGACATTGCTCATCGAGTGGGGGCTTATTTGTTTCTCGATGCGATTCAGGGCCTTGGGGTATTCTCCTTGGATGTTCATGAGGCAGGGATTGATTTTCTGGCGGCAGATGGCCACAAGTGGCTTCTGGGGCCCGAGGGTGCGGGGATTCTCTTTGTGCGAGAGCCGCTTTGGGAGATACTTCGGCCGACCAGCCTCGGCTGGAATAGCGTGGAGCACGCATTTGATTTCGATCGAATAGAATTTCGGCTGAAACCGAGCGCCGCGCGGTATGAAGGCGGTTCCGCCAATATGGTCGGGTTTATCGGTCTTCACGCTTCCCTTCAATTGCTTCAAGGCTATGGGACCAGGCGATTGGAAAATCGAGTTTTGGATCTGACTGATTATTTGGCCGGGCGACTTGCAAGTTTGGGGCTTAATATCGCCAGCGATCGAACGACGAGGGACCATGCGAGTGGCATTGTTGCGGTGGAGTGGCCCAGTGAATCGCTCGGCAGTGTGCATCGGAAATTGTTAGAGCGAGGTATTGTCACCAGCGTGAGATCAGGACGATTGCGGTTGAGTCCCCATGCCTATAATGACTTCTCCGATGTGGATACGCTGGTGGAGGCACTCACTGAGATTCTCCGTAGTTAGTGAAACTCGCTGTCGCATCTCTCAGTCACTCAAGTATACAAAGTGATTGAATGTAAATAACGTGGCCCCATTTTACAGACATATCCGTGGAAAACGAACATATGAGCGAGTTACCGAAAAATAGCGAAATCGACACGAAAATAGAAGAGCTCGCCAGTGAACTGCAGGAGGCTATTGAGAAAAAGGATGTTGGCTCAGTTACCCGAATCGTCCAGAAAATTCCACCGGGTGAGCTTCCCCATATTCTATGGCATTTAGGCCTGGAGGATCAGACCCGGTTGATGGAATTGATCGATTCCGACGAAGCGGCCGAGATCCTTCTTGAGCTCCCCGAGAGCCAGGCGGCGGACGTGCTCGAAGCCATGGACAGTCTTCGGGCGGCTGCGATCCTCGATCAGATGCCGAGCAACGAACAGGCGGACCTGCTGGGAGCTGTTGCCCCTGAGCGATCGGAGGAGTTTCTGAAGCAAATGTTGCCGGGCGAGGCGGAAGATGCCCGTCGGCTCCTCCGCTACGGTCCAGAAACCGCCGGCGGTTTGATGATCACCGAGTATCTGGCGTATAACGAATCGCTGGCGGTTGACGATGTCATCCGGGATTTACGACAAAATGCCGAAAAATACAGAACATATGACGTTCTTTATATTTACACCATAGACTCGGACGGGCTGTTGCGGGGTGTCCTGCGCGTGCGTGATCTTCTTCTAAGTGCTCCATACCAAAGTTTGGCCGCCCTCGAAATTAACGATCCAGTCTCCGTCCATGTTGATACACCGCTAAGGGATTTAGATCATCTATTTCGAAAGTATCGATTTTTTGGGCTTCCCGTAGTGGACTCGTCCGGCAGGCTGGTGGGGATGGTCCGGCGCCAGGATGTGGAGGAGGCCATGGCGGAGCGGGCCAGCCGCAGTTTCTTGAAGTTGCTCGGTATTGCCGGCGGAGAAGAAATTCGGTCGATGGCCCTCAAGGAACGCATTAAGGGGCGGACCGTCTGGCTGTCCATCAATCTCGTTCTGGATCTTATTGCAGCAAGCGTCATTCCGCTTTTTGAGAATACGATAGCCCAGGTGCTGGCATTAGTATTTTTCCTGCCCATCATTTCCGATATGGGTGGGAACACGGGCAATCAGTCGTTGGGGGTCACTCTTCGCGAACTGGCCGCCGGTTTGATAACGCCTCGAGATGCGTGGCGCGTTATCAGGGCCGAACTTCCGCTCGCCCTTATTAATGGGTTGGTCATCGGTCTTCTGCTCGGAGTGGTCGGATGGATTTGGCAGGGAAATATTTATTTAGGTGTGTTAGCCGGGGGGGCACTCACTCTCAATACCATCGTGGCCACTTCTTTGGGGGCGGTGTTACCATTAGGCCTTTCCCGCCTGGGAATTGATCCTGCCCTGGCTTCCAGTCCAATTTTAACAACAATCACGGATTTCAGTGGCTTTCTCCTCATTTTGGGAGGTGCCCAGCTCTTCCTGCCGTGGCTTCTGACGTAAAAGTAAAAAAAAACGACTGCCCAAGAGGTGGCAGTCGCCGTGATCCGCGAGCGTTTTCGTTTGGGATACTATTCAATAGACCGTCGACATCGTGGCGAGCGGTGGGCTATCTTGCCGCCGACTGATGATGCTCTGCGCATCGTGTGAGCGCGGGACTGACACAACCAGGCGATGCCGTCCCATTCCCCGCGTTAGTCAGTCAAAGCCGTAGGCTGTACTCTGTAATATTGCGGTCGGCGGGTCAAGGACCGATTGGGCTCGGATTGCGCTGCAGGAAATCTCTCGGGCCACGCACCGTGTAATAGGGATACGTGATGGCAGCGGTCGGGGGACCTGGCTGAATATAAGCGGCGTGACCATGACCGTGCCCACTCCAGCCCCAACCTCTGCCCCAGCCGACTCGGGGATCACGCGGGGCAACCTGCCAGGGGTGACCGGCACACTGAGCACAGCCGCAAATCGGGCAACAGGTGTTGTCCCGACCGCAGGCCGGATTTCCCAGTCCCGATAAGCCGGTTCCTCGCACGTATCTCAAACGTTCCCCAGCGAAGCTGGCCACCGTAGCCGTGCACGCTACGAGCACGACCGTCACAGCTATCAATTTTGGGAGCTTCATCATTCTCGTCCTTTCTTGTTTCGTCATTGGGGAATCGGCGTTTTCCCCGAAGCTGGGCCGTTCTGCTCCACTCCGCAAAGTCGCTACAAATTATACAGATTGTCGCGGTCCTTGCACACTATCGTGACAGTCCGTCAAAAATATCATCGGAAGAGTCGCTGGCAAAATCAAAAGAATCATTGACCTGCAAACGCGGGGCTACCGGTTTACCGGACTCGCGTTGAGAGCGGACGAACCTGTCCGCCCTTTTTTTACCGGAGAACGGAACGTTGCGCCTTGGATGACGGCCGGTGTGTGCCATCGGCCGTGGTGTGCTTTACGGCTTATATTTGATTCGAGAGGAACTGGGCCCCGGATTGATCCGGCTTGCATCGTGAGAGGTTTAAGGACCGTGTCAGTCAGCGATGGTTGAGAAATGAAGCCCTGGTCACGCAAAGCAGCGTTCACTCTTGTCGAGGTGCTGGTGGCCGTAGCGCTTCTGGCTACAGTCACGGCGGCGGTCGTCCTCGCTTTGGGGGTGGTCATGCAAAACAGCGAGGAACTGGTCGTTCGTGAGGTTGCCGAGGGGTTGGCCCAGGACCTCATGGACGAGATTCTCAACTGTCGCTATTGCGAGGCGGGCGTATCGCCGTATGCCCCGTTGGGGCCCAGTCCCTTGGAAAGGGCTGCCGGTAATCGATCGTTATTCGACGACATCGACGACTACGCGGGGCTTGTCGACGAGCCACCCCACGACAAATGGGGCCGGCTATTGGGTGAGGAAGGCGACACTGGTCAGCGACCTTTGCCGGCGATCGCATCCGGACTGGAAAACTTCCGGCGAGAGGTCAAGGTTCAATACGTTTCCAGCACGAATTTCGCTCAGCCGCTTTCTGGGGGTTCGGTGAGTGATTACCGGCGGGTGGAAGTCACCGTTTACTGGAAAACTCCCTCGGGCCAGATTCGCCCCATGGCTAGCGTCGTTCGCGTCGTTGGTCATGTACCGACCGAGACGTGGTGAAGTATTTATGCTGCGGGTTAGCCGTGTGCTCTACGTTGTTCTGCGGACTCGCCAATGACTACGAGCAAATATCCATTCATTGTTATATCTGTTCACGGGTTTCCGAACGGCCGCCAGCGTGGCGCTCTTTCGCTGGTTGAAATGCTCCTAGCCATGGCAATCACTGGTGCACTTATCGTGGGGGTGGTAACACTGGCCAAGGTGGCGGAGGACACATTTCAAACCGCAAGCACAGCCATTGAAGACGTGCAGGTATGGAAAACAGTCACGCGGAGGATCGACCGCGCCATTCGACGCAGTTATGCCAACGAGCAATTTCCCGGTGTTTTGGTAGTACCCCGCGTTGCTGCCGGTTTTAGCTTTCCAGAGACCCTGGTGGTGTGGATGCCGGCTGACGGCAAACCTGCCGATCCCACAGGCCGGCCGCGGCTGAACGAACTCGTGTTCTTTATGCCAGCAGAGCAGGCCCCCGATGAATTGCGGGAATACACAATGCCAGACTCCCAGGCGGTGGCGCCGCCTGTGGACGATGGAGCGGGGTGGCGGTCACTTGTGGAGCAGATTCGCACCAATACTGCGTTGCCGAGTATTCTCCTGACCAACAGGTTGCGATACTTCCTCCTGGGGGATCAGAAGTTAGGGGCTGTTCGATTTTATTTAGAAATGGCGCCTTCTATAGAAGAGTGGAAAAACAGCTCGCTCAGTTGGGAAGATCTTTCCTGGCCGCAGGGCCTCTTTGCACCCGACAGAGGGCAACGAAGGGTGCGAATTCGGATAGAGATGCAACTGGCGCCCTCACCCACCACTGCTGGATTCGACGCACCATATTGTCGGACATTTATAGGATCCCTGTCTTTTTATTATACTCTGCAAAAAGAAAACAGAGTCACCCAATGAATGTTCAAGTGGAAACCATGACGATCAAAGGATATCTAAATGGTAGGCGTTCGCAGCGGAGAGGATTTATTCTCCTCGTAGTCCTTTTGACCGTTATCGGGGCTATGGCACTGGGGTACAGCGCCCTTTGTGTGATGAGTATCCACTACCGAATCGTGCGCAACGGGCAGCTCAGGGAGAAAGCGGAAGCCGCGGCTGAGTCTGGGTTGTCGATCGCCTTTGCAAAAATGTTTTCGCCCAATTGGCCGGGTGTGGGCACCGTGGTGGCGGGATCCTGTGCGCCCAATGAAGCTTTCGAGGTAACCTATGTTGCCGGTGACGCGACTCTTCAGGCCGGAGATTCCGATTTTGATCGGTATCCCTATCGGGTGACCCTCAAAGCCAAAGGCAGTGCCTGGCTCTCGGGAGAAAGTGAGTATCCCTCTGTGTGTGAGAAGACCTGGATTGTCGAATTAGAGCCGCGGGCACTCGCTCCCGAGCCGTCGGACTGGAACACCATCCAAAAATATACGATTTATCAGACCGGCTCGGATACCAATCGATTTAACATACCGTGCCAGGTCGCCGGTCCGGTGCGTTTTCAGGCTGCGGTGAGAGTTGCTCCAGACTATCCGAGCAGCAATCCCAGGTACCAGTACCTGTCGGATCTATACGCAATGACGCAGGCAGGTTATCCTGACTACCGACCATTTACTGGAACGGTTCGCTGGCCAGCTTATTTGCAGGCACTGGACGATCTTAATGCGCTCTTATGGCTCAATGTGTCACTGATCTCGCTTTTTCCCCAGTATCCTGGAGGAGACCTTCAATCTCCTGGTACGTTGAACCAATATCGGATATATCCCGGGGGACCTGTCTATACGGTGCCTCAGTTACCGAGCGTCCTTGCAGACGTGACACTGACTCCCGATCCAGTGATAAACCCGTGCGGTTTGTATTTCCGTTCAGGAAATCTCACCCTTCAGGATAATGTCCAGTGGACGGGAACCGTTATTGTTACAGGTGATGTGATCATTTCCGGGAGTAACCTGGCGCTTCGGGCGGTGCCGATGCTGTCTATTTCGTCCGACAAGAACGCAGTAGAGTTACCGGTTCTCGTGTGTAAAAACCTGCGAGTCGAACAAGGCACGGGACGGCAGATCGAAGGCTTGGTGGGAGCATTTGGCGAGGTTCAAATCAAAAAGTCTCCCGACACGACAGATATTACGTTTCTGGGAAAAGTATTTGCCACCAGATTCCGTATCGATCCGCGAACCCCCTGGGATAGCGTGGATTGGGATAAAAAATTGTCCGATTTTCAGAAGCAGAAGCCGTATGCCACGGGCGACGACAGGTATTTTCCGCTCTGGCTGCGGCAGTTTGGGTTGGATCCTGCGCCGAAAGTGCGGTTCTGGGACCGACCTTTGGCAATAGCATACCATTGGAAAGACGCCTCGAACACGGTCTATGCACCAGCTCCCCAGGATTATACAGCAATTGAAAGCAGTCCGGGGCTGCGATGGAAAATCGTGCGCGTTTTGGAAAACTGACAGGACATTCTGGCCAGAAAAGACTGTCCGGTACTGGAAAGGAGGGAAAAAACACATATGTCAATTATTCCAAAAGTAGCAATGATCATTCTGGTTAGCGCCGCAGTGGGTTTTATGCTAGGTTTTGTTCAGATCACCTCAGTGGCAGATCCAACGCGAGCGCAGCCACCATTTGCCAATAGTGTGGAACAACGAATCGAAATGATTGCTGAGTTGCGAAGAATCAGGGAATTACTGACGCGTCAAAACGAGCTGATGTCGCAACAAAATTCTCTGTTAAAGGAGCAGAACGAGTTGTTGCGCAAGATGGCCGTTTCTCATCAGGTCCCAGCTGATGATCAAAACACGTCAACACAGTCAACACAGTAGTAATGTAACCATGATAATCAATGACTAAATGAGTCATTGTGATGAACCGGCGTCGCGGGGTAACACTTCTGGAGCTCATGATCGTCATATTAATCATGGCGATCATAGCGGGATTGGTACTACCAAGTTCGCAACCGACCATCCACGAGCGGCTGCGAGCTGCGGCGAACATGGTTGCCAGTGAGCTGGAATTAGCGAGAAGCCTGGCCATCGGCTACAACAGCAACTACACCGTCACTGTTGATAAAGCTCAGAACAGACTTATGTTGCGGCATAGCGGGACAAATGCAGTGCTGAATGCGCTCCCGCGAGAGTTGATAACGACTGAGTCCACGGATGCAACTGTGCGGATCCTCGACCTAGCAAAGTTTCGAGACACACTTGGTGATGTTGAGATTGTCGCAGCGGCGGAACTTGGAGCCGTTATGCGGGCAGAAAGCAAAATCGAGTTCGGTGCCGAGGGAGCGCCGACAAATGGCTTGGGATTTATTATCTGGTTGAAAGCGGGAACAGAGGCAGCCACACGGTACGTGACGGTTATCGTGGACGGCGAAACGGGAAAAGTCACGCGGGGCCTATCGGATGCGATCCCTCCTCCCGCGGGACTGATATCAGGCGGATGAATGAAATAACGCACTGTTGTCAATATCGTTATTATTCGAATAAGTGAAAGGATGACCTGCAATGTTTCAGACATTGTGGGATCGCGCGAGTCCGATCGGTCTCGATATCGGCACGTGCACGATAAAAGCGGTGCAACTGAACGGAACTCGCAACGAGGTACTGGAAGTTGCCGAAGTTGATGTTCCACGCCTGCCCAGCGATCAGCAGGCGGCGGAAAGCATTCTTGCGCAATGTATCCAGGATCTGTTGAAGCGTGGGCGTTTTCGAGGCAGACGAGTCGTTTTGGGGCTCGGTTTCGACGAGATCACCGTTCAAAGCATTCGCGTGTCGCCATTGCCCGGCAAAAGCATTGCCGACGTGGTACTGGAAGAAGCCCGCAATCGAGCCAACCTGGAGCTTGACGACGTCGAAGTTCGTTTTCTTCCAGCGGGCGTGGTTCAGCAAGGAGAGCTGCAGCGGCAAGAGCTGGTACTGATAGTTGCCAAGCGCGCTGCCATCGAACGTAAATTGCGCATCGCAGAACAGGCGAAATTATTGCCCGTTGCCATCGATGCCGAACCGCTGGCACTGGTACGGGCGGCCGCACGCCAGTATCGACGTCAGAGTGATCGGAAGCAGACAATGATGTTTGTCCACATTGGCAATCGTGCCACTCTCGTGGTCACTGTCCGAAACGAGCGCCTCCTTTTTGCAAAGTATTTCCCTCTCGGGGGAAGAGAGTTTGACCTCACGATTGCTCGGCAATTCCATATTCCGGAAGACTCGGCGCGATCGCTGCGCCGCAGTTACGGTGAGCGACGAGCGGGACATCGTGATCCCGAAGTTGTGGCCACCGTGCGCGACACTTTGCGACCCGTGTGGAACCGCTGGCTGGACGAGCTATCGCGTTGTTTCCGCTACTGCAATGTGACGTTTCGCGGTGAACCCGCGGAAAGAATTGTGCTTTCAGGTGGGGAGGCGACTGCTGAACTCCAGGAACTGGTAAGCCGATTTTTCGAAATTCCGGTCGATATTCTGGACTGCTTCCGTGCCATAAAGTATAGCTCGAGAATTGGAGAGTCAGCCGGGTGGGATATCGCTTTGGGGTTGTCGCTTCATTCGGGAAGACCCCAGCGCGAATCTCGGGACAAGGTGAGTATGGAAGAAACAGCCGGTGCTCCCATGTGAAGTCAGGTAGTCACAATGTCGGTCGCCAGTAAGATTGAGCTCGACTTTCTTCCGGCAGCCTATCGGGCGTCGCTGGAAAAACGCCGCCGAGTGCTGCTGAGTCTGTGCGGAATAGGAGTCATTCTCCTTGCAGGCACGGTTGGCGTTATTCGGCAGGCCTGGGAACTGGCTGAGTTGCTGAGGTTACGGGAATCGCTTCGTGTCGGGCTGCCTGTATTGGAAAAGGCCTGTCAAGAGGAGCAGGAGATAAAAGACCGACTCGTGAAGGGTTTGGCCAAAGCTAACGATGTGTCGGTGATACGAGGCGGGGTGCCCGTGGGCTGGCTTATGTACCGCATCTTTCTCGCCGTGCCACCGGATGACCGACTGGAACGAATTCAGATAGAGCTCGAACGGCCGGAGGAGAAAAATGTGTCGCTCAATATCGCAGCGGTTGAAGAGAATACCCAGACTCCTGATCAGATTCAGCGGCAACTTCGAGAGTCATTGGACAATCTCGAGAATTCTGTGTACCGTGTCACAATTACCGGCCAGGCTGCTGTGGTGCAAGATGTCCAGAGGTTCATGGAAAATTTGCGCAGCAGCGGAATTTTCGATGAGATAGATCTTCAAAATATTGATGAAGTAACGAGTCAGGATCGCAAGCGAATAATACAGTTTAGTTGCCAATGTCGATTGCCTTATGCTGTATACAGACTGCCTC
>NZ_JACIYL010000900.1 GCF_014359955.1 Thermogutta sp.
AGTCTCACGAGGATTTGGCAAACGGGGAGGTGCGAACACTCCCCCACCCAGCTACTGGCCTGGGAAGATCTCAAGCGGCACGAGCCTTTCGAACGCGAGAGCGTCTGGCCGCCGGGACGGGCGTTTCACCGGTGTCCCGATCGGGAGCCGCTGAAGCCGTCCCCTCATCGGGATAAGGATCGGGCACAAACAGCCAGGCATCCGCAGCCGACAACACCCGGGAATTCCCACCGGCGTCAAAGGAATCAGAGCCCGAGCCGAGGGGATTCGCCGTCTCAGCTTCATCGGCCTCTCGTTGCTCTTTCGAAGGGGAATCTTCTTGGGGAGCGCTTTCCTGCCGTGGCGCCCCGACCGAAGATGTCTGGGGAGAATCACTCGTTTCTGCGGCATCGGACGCCGCAGACGTCGCCGTGGCGTTGACCGCACTCTCCCGAGTTGATGCGACCTGGTGCGTAGGCGCGGAATGTGATCGTGCCACCGAACGGTGGGACCTGCGGGAAGACCTTCCGGAAACTGCTCCTGACATCAGATCCGTTACCGGGATTCCGAGCTCGTGGCAGACGTTTGTGATATGCTCATGGCAGGTCAGCAGGAGAATTTGCTGGCGAGGTCCGGCGAATTCGGCCAGCGTCCGACAGGCCGCCCGAACACGCTCCTCATCGAAATTCACCAGAACATCATCGAGAATGAGTGGCAATTGGACTCCCCGCGCAGACCAATCACTGGCCAGGGCCAGCCGCAGGGAGAGGAAGAGCTGCTCTCGAGTGCCACGGGATAGCTCATCCACGCGACGGAGGTTTCCCGAATGATCTTCTGCCAGGAGCACACGCTCCGCAAGGGGCGTCCACACGCGGCGGTACCGGCCCTCGGTCATGGCTTCCAGAAACCGGGAGGCTTTTCGGAGGATGCGGGGTTGCCGTTCGTGCTCATACTGCTGGCGAACTTTTTCGAATAGAAAGAGCGCCAGCCGCGGTAAACGTTCGCGAATAAGGGCGGGACCGAGCTTGTATTCGATGGTCGCCAAAGCCAGGCGTTTTTCCTCAATTCGGCGGTCGTGGGCCAGCGTCTCGATCTCCGTCGTCAGTCGTTCCAGCATCTGGCGGCAGGACGCCACCTGAGCACTGTATTCCGCCACTTTGCCGATCGCTTCCTGAGAGCGCGACTCCAGGCCAGCAAAGAGCTCGTCCAGTTTTTCGCCTGGTGTGAAGCGAGGCGACAAAGCGTCGACCGACTGCCGAAGCGTCGCCGTGATTTGTTCGTGCTTCTGATGGAGTTCCCGGGCCTTTTGCCACTGACGGTACGCGCTGCTCATCGGCCCGGAGAATTCCGTGCGACGCCGGAATTTTTGGATGTGCTGCCTTAAGGCCGTCCGCAACTTTCGCACCGCCTTTTCCTGAAGGCGCAGGTCTTTTGACACCGCTTTCCACTGGCGAACGAGTTGCTTTTTCTCGCGGGCCCGGGCCACCGCTTCATCATAAGCGGCCAGCAGGGTATCGAGGACGAGTTCCAGGGAAGTGTCCGGCGTCTGAATTCCGGCAAGTTGTGCGATCTGTTGGAGGCGAGTGGACCACGTCTCGCGCTGTCGGACGAGCGACGACCGCCGCTTGTTGACCGATTCCCAGCGCAGGCGAAGCCGGCGATACTGGCGGAGCGTTTCCAG
>NZ_JACIYL010000901.1 GCF_014359955.1 Thermogutta sp.
CCGCTCGATTGATGGCAGCCCTGGCCCCTGGCAAAAAGAGATGGCCCCGGGGAGGGGAGCCCGGGGCCCTGTGACGCCGTGATGAGACGACGTCCTCGGAGGGGTTTCCGTGTTGCCGGGAAGCTGGGACTTGTTCCTTGCTTCCCGGTTTACCGGCGCAACATCACGTCATCGCGGGATTTCATACGGTTCCTTCAGCGATTCCCATGCCTCGTTTCCGGGTGCCGGCCTGTTGCTGCGCTCCTGCACGCTTGCGGCGGCGCAGCCATGCACCAGCCCCCGCCGCGGCGAGTCCGCTGGCCAAAAGGGCGAGGCTCGCCGGTTCCGGGACAACTTCTGCCCCGCCGCCGAGCGTCTGGAACACGATGTTATCCAGCGCGAAATAGGCCGGGGTGTTCATACCCCATGGCCCCACGTCGGAAGAATCGAGAGAAAACTCCAGAATCCGCGCGGAACTGATGGGGGTTAGATCCACCGTGGCCCACCAGTTAACGATGTAGTCGAGCGTGTTGTCCGCAAAGCGGAAATCAGCCAGATAGAACTCCACGGTGCCCAGCACCTGGTTGGCCAAATCCTTGCCATAAATTGTGAGTTTAAACCAGTCGGGATCATTTCCCGATGAACCGCCGAACTTCTTGGCGAAGTCGTCGCCATTTTTCATAGAGAGATAGGCGTAGGTCGTATTGGTGACCTGCATCGATTGCAGAGCGACCCCCGCCGGCACATCGATCTTCGGGAGATCGCCCCACAGATTGACGAACGAAACTCCATACGTGGGTGAACCTCCCGCACCGCTTCCTGTAATCGCGGAATACTGGTTGGTGTGCCCGGGGGTCGTCGTATCCGTCTTGTTCGAGTAAGCAAAGCCATCCCATACATCCCAGGCCTGGGTGTAATTGTTGTGGAACACAAACCCGTGGGACGTGAACGTGTTATGGCCGTCATTTGGGGAACCGTTCCAGTAAGAATTGGGTGCCAGCGTGGCCCCCACATCCTCAAAATCGACCACCCCGGCCCATACCGGGGGACAGATCAAAACGCCCACCGCAACCAGAGTCGTTTTCCAGACAGCATTTCGTAGCTTGCTTCTCATGGATGCACCTCCTCAGTAGGAACGTGACGACTTAGGAAAGAGTAACCTGATCACCAACTGATTCAGTCTTCTGAATCACACCGGCACATTTTGAATTCCGAAATTTTCGGCCGAGCTTGACTCCTATAAACGGGATTCCCGTCAACAGGATGGCGAGCGCGGATGGCTCGGGAACAATGTGCGCCTCGGGAGCAAAATAGCGAACTCCCACGGCGTCGAGGTCAAACCCTGCGGAACCTGTCGTCGGGTAGGGGTCGTAAATCGAGTCTCCCGACGTATCCAAGTACGTTCCGTCCCCAATGATGTCCACAATCCGAACAAATTGAATGTTGCCGAGGTCTATCAGCGGCGATACCCCCGCCAAAACACCGAGGTCGAATGGGGTTCCCCAACCCTGCCGGTACTTGCCCGCCAAACCGGTGATATTTGTCGGGTCCACAGCACCATATGACCCTACAGGGCCGGGTGTGAGCGAATCGTTGGGAAACCGGAAATAGTTTGTTCCATCACTGGACACCTCGGCGTAGGCAAGTTCGAGGAACGTATCGCTAAAGCTGTTT
>NZ_JACIYL010000902.1 GCF_014359955.1 Thermogutta sp.
AGGTGGGCGACTGGACAGTATTGCCCTCCATTTGACTTCCGAACTCTCCCAACCCACCGAAATCCCCGTCGAGTTGTGCGCTGCTGCCGACCTGGGAAACTTCGAGAACGGCCGCCCGGTTGGCAAATCCTCGGCGATTGTGCCGGGCGGTGCCAGCGGCTGGGTTGTTGTGAGTATTCAGCGAGAGTTGCCCGAGGGCTACTATTTCGTGTGGCTCCCCAAGACGGCGGGGATTTCCTGGACGCTTTTCTCGCAGCAGGTAGCAAACACCTCGCGGGCTTATCGCAGCCCCGGTGGAAAGTGGACCACCATGCCTCAGACATATGCATTCCGGCTCTCTCCTGGGGACGAGCCCGGAATCAAGCTGGCCACGGAAGTGGACCAAACGCAGCAACTCTTCGCTCCGGAAAATGTTATCGACGGTTTTGCCCGGGCGATACGTGGTATTCCTCACTCCTGGCGCCCGGATCCCCAGCAGCCGCTACCTCAATGGGTGGAGTTGCGATTTGACCGGCCGGTCAAGTTCAACACCGTCCACGTATCTTTCCAATCCAAATTGATGCGAGCGGACGACTTCGATATCCAGATCGGCCGGGATGACGGTTGGGTGACCGTCCTGGAAGTCCGGGACAACTTTGATCGTCGCCGCGTGTTGACGTTCCCCGCCGTGACATCGGACCGGTTGAGAATCGTGATTCGCCGTGCCCAGCCGGAAATGGGAATCTGTGAAATTCGTGTGTACGATGAGAACGACGGTTGAACACCGTTTCCCTATTGGCCAGACCGTTTTGATTTGTGATCTGTCGTAAGGAGGAAACTCATGCGCTCCCAATTTTCGCGTCGCGATTTTCTGGCCCAGGCCTCCGCTGCTGCCGGAATTTTGGCATTCGGTCGAATCACTCTGGCGGAAGGCTTCCGCACAACCATTCACAAGGCGATGATCGGCAAGCCCACGGAGCAGTGGCTCAAAGAGCTCAAAGCGGCGGGATTTCACGGCGTGGAATCAAATGACCGACATGCGGATCCCAAAGATGCGCAAGCCGCCCGAAAATTGGCGGAAAGCCTCGACATGCGGGTGCATTCCGTGCTTTACGGTTGGGCCAACTTTAATACCGACAGCGTCAATCAGGACATCGAAAGTGTGGCCCAGTCCCTCCGCACGGCCGCCGCCTACGGGGCGGATGCCCTTCTCCTCGTCCCCTGCCGCATCGGCGGGATGAAGATGCCGGAACCCTGGGAATTTGATATCGAATTCGATGAAAAGACCGGGCATGTGCTTCGTGTCGTCACGGGTGATAACACTCCCTACAGGGACTACATCGAGGCTCATAATCATGCCATCGATACATCTCGGGAAGCGGTCAAGAAACTCATCCCGGTGGCAGAAAAAACGGGTGTGATCATCGCCCTGGAAAACGTGTGGAACAACCTCTGGGTGAAACCCGCTATTTTTGCCCACTTTGTAAAATCGTTCGATCATCCGATGGTGCGGGCCTATTTTGATATTGGCAATCACGTGAAATATGCACCACCCGTGGAGTGGATTCGGGCATTAGGGTCGATGATCGTCAAACTTCACGTGAAGGACTTTCTGCTCAATCCCGACGGGAAAGGTGGCAAGTTCGTTCACCCGCGAGACGGCAGTGTGGACT
>NZ_JACIYL010000903.1 GCF_014359955.1 Thermogutta sp.
GGGCCCGTCAACGGATCGTGGTCAATCGATATGAACGAAGTAGCGCCGCCCGAGAGGCGTGTATCAAATACCATGGTTTAAAATGTTCGGTGTGCGGTATGAGTTTTGAGGAGGTTTACGGTGACATTGGCCGCGAGTATATCCACGTCCACCATCTTGTACCTCCTTCAGCAATCGGTAAACCTTATCGCCTCGATCCGAAAGAGCACTTGCGGCCTGTCTGTGCGAATTGTCACGCCATGATTCATCGGCGCGATCCGCCCTACACAATCGACGAATTGAAGCATATTTATAAACAGCACAACAGGTAGACGGGCGCTGTGAGCGGAAAGTCAGAGAGTAAAACACTTTCGCTGTCGATATTTATAAAGAGATTTTGTGGAATAATAGCGGATAAACGGTGCGATCGGCCGTTGGTGCGGTCGTGAAAGAATAGGTTAGAGAAACCGGCATTCATGGGCTGTCCGGCTGGAGGCTTTGCACCAGGGCCAGCACGTGTTCGGCGAGAACGTCACCTGCCCGAAGGGCGACCTCCTGCAATCGCCACAGGTCTTTGAGACTCCCCGGCCGATGCCACACGGCACCGACCACGGCTCCCATTTTCTCGGTCCATTTACGCGGTCGCATGAGATAGGCGACTTCAGGGGGAAGGACTTCATCAAGGCTGTCGGTGATCACTTTGACGGCCGCCATGGGGACGGCGAGGCGACGGCAGGTTTCGGCGACAGCGAATGTTTCCAGATCCACGGCCAGGGCGTCGAACCGGTCGGCAAGTTCGCGCTTGGCCTGGGGATCGCGAACCAATTCATGGGCCGAGAGGAGCTTCCCCACGTGGACCCCGGCAGGGAGCTGATCGCCCTGCACGAAACTGGGTAATGTGAGCGACCGGCCCGTGATGTCGGCGACCTCGTTGGGAAGGAGTATATGGTAGCGGCGAAGTTCCGCGCACAGAGCGCCGGCGAATCCTGCCACCACCACGAGCCGCGGACGATGAGCGGCGACGACGGCCTCCGTCGCTGCGGCAGCCGACCCCGCCCCCGGTCCGGCGGTGACCAGGGCGACGGGAACCTGCCCAGCCCGGCCGAGCACGACCTTCCCCACAGCCGCCCTCACCCATACTTTGTCATCCAGGCGGTCTTCCACCCCGCCGCTTTCCATGGCCAGCGCGCAGATAATGGCAGCGGTGACCTGCACCTCGGGGCGTTCCTGGGGATTTTCCTGCGGTTGCGCGAACTGTTCCTGAACGGCCTCGGCCGCAGTATCCTGCATCCACTGGCGGAAAACTGTTCGCCACATCGGCGGAAAACGCGACTTGATTGATGGAAAGGTTTACCGACAGGATTGAAGGAAAATTGATTTTCTGGTTCGTTTTGGCGACATCTCGACGCGCGACACGTGCCATGTATCCGACTTTACCATGATGACCCAATCGAGCGACAAGTTCCAGGGCCGGCGACTCGCCTTTCTTCTGCTACTGGAGAGAATTGCAAACCTCTTACCTCGGTTCCACTTGGGCCGGTCACCCTGGTTCCATCCAGGCCGACGGCAACATTGGTGAAGGCTAAAGCCTTCACCGAAAAGCGGCGATGAATCGCCGCACTCCATATGGAGTGCGGGGCTTCAGCCCCGCTTTCGGCGCGGGACTTTA
>NZ_JACIYL010000904.1 GCF_014359955.1 Thermogutta sp.
ATGGGCTGGTCTGCTCCTCGGAAAGCGGAGCCAACCGTCTTCCGAACGAGTTTTCTTATGCTATTGGCACAGACCGCCATCTTTGCCTACGTTTTCAGTTTCCTGGCCGATCGGTCGGGAGCCGTCCCGGTCGGAATTTCTTCTCCTATTTGTCCGGTGGTTTGTTATTTGTCTGCCGATTCGTGCGTAGATACGTCAAGGGTTGTAAGATGGAAAACGGATTAGCCATTAACAGAATTCCGGCAAACACGTTTCAGGGTAACTTAGGCTTGAACGGTACCGTTATCGTGTTGCGAGCCTGCTGGACCAAAACTAAATTGGTATGATCCGGGACTGTTGCGCTGGAATGTAAGCAGTGGAATATTTGATCTCGGTTGCGTCATTTCGGAGGTAGCCATGCAGTCCGAGGACTTCGTGCAAAAACTTCTCACCTACGAAAAGGCGGTGACTCAGTTGCTGGAAACGATTCCGCGCGTCCGCGAATTGGTGGTCAACCGACTTAAGCACGACGAGGACGTACGAGGCTTCGACGCGATGAAGAGTCGCTATGCATCGTTCCGCCAGCTTCAACAGCGAGGACTGCAACCCCCGCTGGTGGTGACGATGTTGGGCCCGACTGGAGCGGGCAAAAGCACCCTCTTCCGCTGGCTCACAGGAATCGATGTGCCCGCAGGAGAGATCATCCGCCCCATGACCTATCATTCCGTTGTGGCCGTTCCCGAGAGTTTTTCCGATCCCGACGTAGTGCAGCTTGTATTTCCCCACCGGAGGGTGTTGCCGCTTCAAAACCCGGAAGAAGTTGCTCAAAAGACGCAAGGAGACGGGCGAATCTTTTTCGCCTCCATGAAATCTCAGGCAAATTCACTGCCTTTCATTTTGGCCGACGTGCCGGACTTCAACTCTATTGAGTCTTCGAATTGGGAGCAGGCCGAGCAAATGCTGGCTCGGGCAGAGCTGACCGTTTTTATTTGCTTTTCAGAAAGCTACACCGATAAGCGCACGATGGAGATGCTCGCCCGGTGCTGCCGACTAAGCAGTCGGCTGGTGTATGTTTTGACCAAGATCCGCCGAGAAATGTCTCCGGGAATCAAGACCCCCCGAGAAACGGCTGCGAAGATATGGCAGCACCTCTTGGAAAAAGCAGGTGATCAGAAAGACCTTTTTTACGAAACTCGTAAGGACGGTCAAAGCCTTTACGAGTTTCTCACGGGGAGCCTCTGCTATTACAGTCCGCAACTCATGAGCGAAGAAGACTCACTTCGGATCGAGCCGCTCGAGCCGAACCAGCCTTCATTTTTGGACCTGATCCGCGGTCAGCCCGCCAGGGAGTTGATCCTCACCGGGCTGGTTCAGTCCACGTATGTCGCGCTACCGGACTGCAAGGAGGTCTTAGACAGCGCGCATAGCCATGTTAAGCAAATCACCGACAATCTCAATGCTGCCAGGACAATGTTAGACGAGTTGGTGAAAAAAGTGGTAAGCGAAATTTATCCCCTATCGGGGCTTATGGAGCTTGTCGCACAGATTGCTCGAGAAAAAACGTCCGGGATCGTTCGTCGGGTGTTCGGCGGCATGAACAGGACCGTCGGCAAACTGGTGACTCCTCGAACGATAAAAGAAAGCACTCAGGCGATCGAGAAGGTCA
>NZ_JACIYL010000905.1 GCF_014359955.1 Thermogutta sp.
GATCTCAACAATCACGATGAGTGGATACCTTTCGCCCGGACCACCGCGTGGTGCTGGCAACAGGGATGCATGCTTCAGTGGCGCCCGGGTAGTGATTCTGAAGTGATTTTCAACGATCGCGATGAGGATCACTATATTGCCCGAATCTTGAATGTGCACACCGGTCGATGCCGAACAATTGCAACCCCCGTGTATGCACTTTCGCCGGATGGACGCACAGCGGTGACGACGGACTTCCGTCGTCTCGGATGGGCCCGACCAGGGTATGGATATAACGGGATTCCCGATCCGTACGCAGAGGTGCCGGCGCCCGAGAACTCGGGGATCTGGCGTGTGGATTTGGAAACGGGAAAGAGTGATCTGATTCTCTCGCTGGCGGAAGTGGCGAGCGTCCCCTGGCAGTATGGCTCTCTGGAGGGATGTGTCCACTGGTTCAATCATTTGCTGGTCAATCCGTCGGGCGACCGTTTCGTCTTTCTTCATCGATGGAAAAAAAGCGGTGGCAAATCGTGGTCCACGCGGATGCTCTCGGCAAATCTCGACGGCACGGAACTGCGCGTGGTGATCGACTCGGGGTCTGTGTCGCATTTCATCTGGAGGGACGCTCGCCACGTTCTGGCCTATTCGCGTCGGAGGCCCAATGAAAACTGGGGGTTTTTCCTCTGGGAAGACCGTCCGGAAGGCCGTGTCGAACCGGTGGGGCCGGGAGTCATGGGGCCGAGTGATGGCCACTGCAATTATGTACCAGGCGGCGAGTGGATCGTGTGCGACATCTATCCCGATGCGCAGCGTTTGCAGCACGTTTATCTCTATCACGTGCCTACCAATAGACGTGTAGAACTGGCCGCGCTCCTCTCACCGCCCCAGTACACAGGAGAATGGCGGTGCGATACCCATCCTCGGGTGAGTCGAACCGGCCGATATATCACCGTTGATTCTCCCCACGAGGGCGGACGGCAGATCTATTTGATTGACATTTCGTCGATTATCGGGAAAGCCTTGTAAACGGTTTTCTCTCACTGAGGAGGTGAGCTATGAACAATCGCAGGTATGGCGAGGTTCAATTTGGCAAACAAACTTGGGCGGTTTTGACATGGTGGGCGATGGCATTGCTACTTTGTCCATTAGGGATTCAGGCAACAGGAATGGAGAGTCCCGAAAAAGTCCGCGTTTTTCAAACAGAGCTCACCATTCCGACCTATCCCTGGGAGGAAGATATCAATCCCAAATTCTGGGCTCTGGAAGGCGGTCCCCGGCTTTCCACAACCGTCCATGGCAGCATCGTGTATCCCTACGTCATGCAAGACCATTTGCTCCGCACCAAAGTGGAGCGGACCTATCGAGCGGTGGTCCTGGAAAACGAATACCTCCGTGTGGTTTGCCTTCCGGAATTGGGAGGACGTATTCATTCCGTATTGGACAAGACAACCGGCCAGGAAATGTTCCATCTGAATCGCGTGATAAAACCTGCCATGATCGCCATGCGCGGGGCGTGGATCTCTGGTGGCATTGAATGGAACTCCGGACCTCACGGACACACCGTGACGTGTCTCTCGCCCGTCAACGTGGCGGTCCGTCAGAATCCGGATGGTTCAGCCACCCTGGAGATTTCCAACACCGAACAGATCTTCCGGACCCGCTG
>NZ_JACIYL010000906.1 GCF_014359955.1 Thermogutta sp.
CACGGGGCTGTGATGGCCGCCTGCTGGAGGCTTTCCCTCAAAGCGCTTGATCAGCTCCGCTTTGGCCTGGTGTGGAGAATGGACGGCAAAATGGTGAAGACAGAGGAAAAACGGCTCTTTGGCGTGGCGGCGAATGAAGTCCACCGCTTTGTCTGTCAGGAAGTCTGCCAGATAGGTGCCTTCCGGATAGGAGACGCGCGGATTGGTCGCGAAATTGAAATGCCGTCCCATGGAAGTGATGGCTTCATCGAAGCCACGGGCACTGGGATGGTGCTCGGGATCGTCACCCAAATGCCACTTTCCAAAGAGGCCCGTGACATACCCGGCACTCTTGAGGGCCTGCCCTAGCGTGGCTTTTTCCAGCGGGAGCTTCTCGACGTTATCCACAGGACGGAGAGGTCGGGTCCGCCAGGGGAACCGCTCGATGCTGCCGACGGTATATACCCCCGTTCGGGGGCCATATTGTCCACTAATTAGGGCGGCTCTTGTCGGTTGACAGTTGGGCCCCGCCGTGTAACCGTCGGTGAACTTCATGCCCTCCGCAGCCATCCGGTCGATGTTCGGAGTCTCGTAGTATTTGCTGCCGTAGCAGGCGAGATCCGTGTAACCCAGATCGTCCGCCAGGATGAAGATAAAATTGGGGCGAGACCCCTTTTCCGTACTGGGCTGACCTCCCTGAACGCGGCAGGTACCACCCCAAACTGTGGTGACGATCGCTCCGACGGCGGCAAGGACGAACATCCATCGGTCTGCTATAATGGGATTGCGATGACTCACTCCTGTGTCCTCCTAAACCGTATCTGCTTCTATCCCCCGTAAGAGGGGTTCGTCTGGTCGGGTCTTGCCCGGTGACGACCCCGGTGCATTGTCCTTATTGCGCGACCCCTTGCAAGCGCAGAGTTTTGGGACGGCTTTTGTGGGCAGTTCTCCTGCGCAGAGCTCTTGAGGCGTCGGAGTGGGGCTCCCTCAAACGATCCTTCCGCCAGTCCAATAAGGCGGCATTCTACCAGCACAAGATAACCAAAATCACTGTCAATAAAAGGGCTGTGTATGCTGAAGCGATGGCGTCGTTGGTGGTTGCAACCCTGTGGTGCCCGGGCTGTTCTTGCTTTGGCGCTACCACTCGTCATCTCATTCGCGTCCTGGACGGTGATGAACTTCACCGACCGGATGTTCCTGGTGTGGTACGACACATCCGCCGTGGCTGCCGTCCTGCCCGCCGGCATGGTGCAATGGACGCTGGTTTCCTTCGCCATGGGGCTGGTCAGCTACGTCACGACGTTTGTCGCCCAGTATGAAGGGGCCAAGCGACGCCATCGCGTGGGGCCCGTCATTGGCCAGGGCCTGTGGCTGTCCCTGTTTTTCCTGCCACCGCTCATGCTGACGATCCCGCTTGCCCGGTGGATGTTTCTGGCGGTGGGGCATCCTCCGCATTTGGCGGAACTCGAGGCCCGTTACTATCAGGTGGCCATGCTTTCAGCAGGAGCGATGCTCTTTTCGGCTGTGCAGGCCGGGTTTTTCACAGGCCGGGGCGATACACGGAGTGTGATGCTCGTGGATACCGCGGCCGCCGTGCTCAATCTCGTGCTCGACTACCTGTGGATATTTGGCAAGTTGGGGTTTCCGGAAGGA
>NZ_JACIYL010000907.1 GCF_014359955.1 Thermogutta sp.
GGGCCACAAGTTGACGGGAATTTCCGCCTTAATCCGCAGGGTGTCGCCCCATTTCATGGCCCAATAATCCACGAACTCGCGGCGCTCCATGAGACGATCCACGAGGCGGGTCCGCTTGTCCGGAGATTGGTCGGCAAGGAACTCACGGACCTCGGTGGAAGTCGGCAATTTTCCCAGCATGTCCAGATAGAGGCGACGCACGAACACGGCGTCCGAACACAAAACCGGCTTGATCCCTAGCTGTTCCAGCTTGGCAAAAACGATGCGATCCAACTCTCCTGCAGGTTGGGGTGGCGTCGGGCTTTCGAAGATGCTCCTCGCTTCTTCTCCCTGCACGAATCCCTGGCAGAGAAGGAGCGCACACACCAGCACACCAAGTAGGGTCAAGTTGCTCATAAGCGGGCACCTTTCCGCGAGAAATCGCAATCGCTGTCCGATCGCCGGGAGAGAACGGAATTGCATGGATGATCTCGGTTTGGCGGGCTTGTCAGGGAACTCGCAGAACTATGCGCACCAGCGACCAGCGGCGGGAAGGTCCACTCGCTGCGCGCCGGAAATCGGTTTCGAGTTTCAATCGAGGACAGCTACGGCCTGGGGGGAGAATCGCCGGGGACGCTCGGAAGCTCTATCAAATGGATGATCCGACGAGTAGATTAACCGCGACTTGTCAATATGTCAACTATCGCACGCAACAAAATAATTAATGTCTATTAAGATAGACACTAATGCGGAAAATAAAACGAGTAGCCTCATCGGTCACCGGCACGATAAGGCCTGAAATGCCCGCGGACGGGGTATCCTTCCCGGAATAGAGGCTCACGCCGGATACGTGCGACAAGCGTCAGCCTGCGCATCCGCGCGTGTCACGGATTACTCAGTCAATGGAAGTGGGCCGCGGCCCAACGCGACAGTGCCTCTGACAGGAACATCCGGCAGATATTGGGGCAGTGCCACCGCCTTAAACCACTCGTAATTGGGTTTGGAGGTCAATTCTTTGAGTTTCTGCCCCACGTTTTCTCCAGGTCGTAAAAACAGGATGAAAGGAACGCCGCCCGCGGAGGTTTCCCAAAGCACCTGTTTCCCGAGCACAATTTTCAGCGACAACTGATATTCCTTCACCTTGTAGTCGCCCGAGTGGATGTAAGACACCGTGCGTTCTCTGGGACCAGCGACCGCCGCGACAATGGTGACCCGGGCGTCGGGATCGATGGTGCAATCCATACCCCGCAGCCGTTCGGTGAGAATCTCTCGAACTTTTTCTCGACCGTCTTCAGGAACGCCGGAAACGTCTATTCTTACGGGGATACCCTTTCGGAAGGCAAAGGTCTCCGGGTTGTGGAGGGCGCGATCAAGCACCTGGAGTGCTGCCGCATGGGGAATGTGCGCCAGTGCGAGCGCTCTCAATTCGGTCCCGCTCCCTCCCCGGCGACCCACCACTGCACACACGAGGTCCCCCACTGAGGCCGTAAGGCCCAGATTGTCATATTCCCACACAAGCAGTTGCGACTTCCAGTGGAACAGGTAGCGATTACCGATCAAGAGAAAGTCGTCATGGGGGAAAACAAGGGCCTCCCTGGAAATGGCAAGGCCGGCGGGCAGCGGAAAGCTCGCCTCGAGCTTCCCTG
>NZ_JACIYL010000908.1 GCF_014359955.1 Thermogutta sp.
CCCGGGCACGACGAGCGTGCCCCTCCAAACGACTTCTTCGGAGGGACCCGCTTGTCGGGTCCGCCGTTCAACGCTGGATCGTCCATTCCGTTTTACCGGGAACTGAAGTCCCGGGACGAAAGCGCGGCTAAAGCCCCGGACTCCATGGAGTGCGGCGATTCATCGCCGCTTTTGGGTGAAGGCTTTAGCCTTCGCGACTTTGCCGTTGGCCCCGAGGTATTCGTCCGGCAAATTGAAATTGCCAAATTGGGACGTATGCCGGGACGTGCCTCCACAACGCCCGTCAATCAAACGAGACACCGACTTCCTGGGCGACCTGACGAAGGTATTTCTGGGAGTTGCGGTACTCCTCGGCGCTCCGCATGTGTTCCATCATGAGGGGCACATCACCCGGCAGTGTGGCCAGACGCGTGAGGTACGTCCGATAGTCGAGCTGTCCCTGGCCCAACGGTACCTCCACAAAGTGGATGTTCATCTCCACTTCCCATTTGAGGTCCTTGGCGTGACAACTGACGATCCAGGGACCGAGTTTGTCGAAGCACTCGTTGAGCAGGGCAGTGTTGTTGTAGAAGCGCTCCGGACAGTTGATGAGGTTGCAGGGGTCGAGGTGCACGCCGAAGGCGTCGCGATCCACAGCCTTGATCATGCGAAGATAGGAGTCCGGGCTGTCGGGCAGGGCCCAGCCCATCATCTCGTAGCAGAACTTGGCCCGTTTCGGCTTGACCGCATCAATGATCTTCCGCGCGTTCTCCACGACGGCGTCGAAGAATTCCTGAGACAGATTCTTGGGATGCGGACCAAACCAAACATCGGGGTTGAATGAGCCGGCGATGTTGACGCAGCATCGGGCATTCACTTCTTCGGCAATGGCCAGGCCGTCGATGACGCGCTGAAGATTCTGGGCTCGCACGTCCGGTCGGGCGTCCAGGAGATTGCACCACACTCCGACTTCCGCAATGACCACGTCGTTTTTTGCGAATGCTTCCCGAATGGCACGGAGCCGTTCGCGATCATCCAGCTTGACCCCGGGACAGTACGCCGCGCGATAGCCTTCAGCCCGATGCTGCCGGGCAAGCTCTTCCGGGTCTGAAGAACCCCCGAAAATCGGCCCGCCGAGCCGGATGGGATGTCTGGTGGCAGACGCCTGTGGAGCACTGGATTCCGCCACGATCACCGAGGGAACGGCCATGGCGCGGCAGAAGGTTCCTGCCGTGAGTGCGGCTCCTGTGGAGCGAAGAAACGTGCGTCGCGAGAATCCTGAAGAAGCCATGCGATAACTCCTTGGTTGCGAATCATGAACGGAACACGTCGTGCGGCCAGAGCCGGCACATTTTTCTCGCTGCCCCGGACGCGGATCATTGTAATCGGTAGCGCGGCCTTTGCCACGACCTACCTTGCCCACTGAAGCGGAATGGTATCATCGGGGGTGAGGATGCGGACGTGACAAGCACGTCCCTCCGAGAGACGTTGGCGGTGAGGCCTGTCATGCCCGCGCCGCGATTTGTCGTTTCGTGCGCCTTGCACAGCAAGCGTCTGTGATTATGATGGCCGGGACGGTGCACCGATGGAACGCATGAGGGAGAGAAATGTATGAAGCCCGACGTTTCGAGACGTGTTTTTCTC
>NZ_JACIYL010000909.1 GCF_014359955.1 Thermogutta sp.
GCCCATTCCTGAATCTGCCTCAAAGCTTCCACGGCGACTTCCGCGAGGCTTCCCAAAACTGGCAAAAGGGACTCCAGAGAATACCGCAGCTTTTTTGCTTTGATCCGGAAGACATGGTGACCGTCCTGGTCGGCCGGGTCACCCAGTGATGCTGCCGCCTTTTGAAACGCTTCCAGACGCCGGTGGAGAATCGAAATCTGGAACGTCATTCGCGCGGCGTCTCGCGCGTGATTTCCAGTTGATTCGCTCTGGGGCGTGCCTTCGTCGCCCCACCGCTTCCACCAGCGGCGCATATCGCTCAATGTACCCGATCGCAAGAATTTTCGCACGGCCCGCCGGACCTTCGGTTGAAGCCGGGCTCGCTCTCGCTCCAGATGCGCCAGCCAGTAGGTCACGCCGGGAATCAACTGCACGTCTTCAACTCGCGCGATGTGTTGCGAGGTGGCCTGGATCTCAACGTCCAGATCGCGGGCTTCACCCAGTTTCTTCGCCAGCGGGCGAATGCTCCGCCGCCACCGCCGGACTGTTCTTTCTCCAAGGATATCCTTAAACACTCGGAAACCGGTGCGCAGTCGGCGACACGCCACCCGGACCTGATGGATGGCTTCCACATCCGCTCGGTCAGAAGCCCCTCGCAGCGAGCGACCCAACCGCCGCGCATGCCGGCGGAGGTATTGTCGCGTGAGGGGGAGTAAACTGTGCTGAACCTGAGCACCCATAGCAGTCGGACATCGATAGAGCAGGGCCACTCATTCCATGGTAAACGGGGCCACCTTGTTACCTGACGTGCCTCGTGATGCCATAAGTATACGCCATACCGTAACAACCATCGGCCCCCAAGAGCCGGGGAGGCCATGGATCCGCCCTCCGCCCAGCTTAAACGCCTATCCTGAATAGAAGTTGTCGGCCGCCCAAACGGTACTTTTGGAAGCGTCGCCCAAGTTGATGGAGACCGGAATACCCCCAAGCGTTTCTGGGCGGACGGGGAATTTTCCCAGCCGACGTCTCGGCTCTTTTCCCAGATTCCCGCACTTCAGCCCAACAGAAAAGCCCGGAGATCCCGAATACACACGCCTTCTTTCACAGCAAACCCCTCTCCATAGGCACATCCACCGAACCATCCGAGGGATGCCGCAATCGCTTTGAGTTGATCCAGGAACGAGAGAGGTTCCACCGGCCTCCCGACGATGACCTGACTCTCGTAGCAACGGACCACGTCCAATTTTCGATCAATCACATCAGAAATGTCAACAATAAAATTGGGCGTGAGCGGTTTTCGAAGATGAGTGCAGTAGTAGTAATACAATCGGGGCGGATAATACGGGTCGCCTGGAAGATTCGTTTTGGTCAGTTTCGCCCAAAATCGGGCGGCCTCCGCTATTTCCGTGACGGCCCAGTGGTCAGGGTGAGCATCTTCCCAATAGGGACAAAAGACCGCCTTTGGCCGACCAAGCCGGAAGACGCCCGCCAGCAGTGCGCGCGCCTCCAGCGTAGGTTGCATGGAACGGTTTGGCAACCCCAAATTGACTCGCCAGGCCAGGCGAAGAAGCTCGGTTGCACGAGCTGTCTCCCGGGCACGGATCTCGGAGCTTCCGTAAGGAGTCGGCTCACCGTCGCTCA
>NZ_JACIYL010000091.1 GCF_014359955.1 Thermogutta sp.
GCCACCGGAAAGTGGTCCTTTCAGCCGGACAGCGTCGAAAGCAACCCAAGGTGAAAAGACACCAGCGGCGAGCGAGGAGCATGGTATCTCTGTGGAAGAAGCAGTTCGGCAAGCCGCCCATGAGGCGGACAATGCTGTCGTTGGGGAGTCCCAGCCAGAAACGCCGGCTGACGAAGCCAAGACGGCGCTGGGCAAGCAGCTTGACGAGTGGCTGGAACGACTGCTTCGGGAGGGCCTGGGGCCGGACGATGTCGTCCAGGTGTTCGAAAAAATGTTGGCTGTCGATCCGGAAAGTGTGGAAAATCCTGAAGACGGGGCGCGGCTCATCTACTTGGCGGGCCAGCTTTCGGAAATGTTGGGACGTCAACTGGACGTGTGGGACTGGGCCCGGCGTCTGTTGACGCGATTTCCCGAAAATGGGGATGTGCTGAACCTGGTGGCCACGGCGGCGCTGGCAGCATGGTCGGCAACCCAGGAAACCGGTGAGGGAGAGTCGCCAGATTCCCCACCGCGTGAGTCGGCCAGGAACGCGGCTCTTCCCAGCTTGGAACAGATCGGTAGCTGGTTTCGAAAATCGCTCGATTTGTCGCCTGACTATCCCCGGCATTACACCCGGGCAGCTCAGTTCTTCCGGATGACAGGCGACATCGGGATGGCCGAGTGGTGCCTTGCCCGGTCTTTTACTCTGAACCGAAATAATCCGCAGGCTGTTCTGGGACTGGCGCAGATCTACTCCGACGCGGATCGAGAGCAGGATGCGCTGGCGGTTCTTGACCTGTGCCTGCGGGAGGGCAACTGCCAGGACGCAGAAGTGGCCTGGGAAGCGGGATTGGTGGCATTCCGCCTGGGACGCTATCCCGAAGCCTTGACGTATTTGAACCAGAGTGAGCAGTGGGGCTGGAACAGTCCCTGGCTTTATTTTTACCGAGCGTGGACGCTTTTGAGTCGTAAAGAAGCCGAGGATGCCCTGAAGGATATTGAACGTTTCATGGCAACACGGGATGCACCGGGGTTGGCCGGTCACGTTCTGTACGCCTGGCTCGCGCAGCTTCAGGATTCGCCCGACCAAATCCGTGACCATATCAAAGCCGTCCTCAAGATGCGAATACAGGACATTGATGATTTGTCGGAGACGGGCATCGAGAAGAATTTGCAGCAATTGTATGAAGTTGCTCGGCAGGGGCTCCCGCCCGAGGACGAAGTGCTCAACGATCTCCAGGATCGCCTGTTCCAAGCAGGTATTGTGCCGGACAGTATTTTTGAGGCGGAGCGTAAGAACCGACCCAGGGTAACCGACCTCAATTACTATGTTTGCGTGTGCCGTCAGCCTTTGGATGAGTCGTGGTCGAAGCATCCCGCCTGCTGGCCGCATCAGGCGTCGTGGCCCGCGTACTTTGCGTTTTGGGGCGTGCTTGCGCGGAATATTGAGGAGGCTGAGCACTACGTGCTGCAGGCCCAATCGCGATGTTACCCCGATCTGTCCGCGGAACTTGTCAGCACGACCATGGAAGAAGGCGGCTTTTTCGACCATCCAGGAGTGGTATGGCAGGGGGCTCGCCGTTACGATGAGGATCTCGAAACGATCTACTCCCTCGGCCTGGGCTCCGACGATGCCGATGACAACATAAACGGGGACGAGGATTTTGATGACGATTTCGACGAGGATGACGAGGATTTCGATCCCCACTTTCCGCCCGAGGACAGATAAACCGTTGTTAGTCCCCTACTTCTCACTTGTCAGGTTACCAGTTTCCCAATCACACGGTTCGCCTGTAACCACGGCATGAAGGCAACTCCTCTGAAGGCACGAAACAGGGCTCTGGCAAACAGGGCTGGGAAACGCTGCGGCCTCGATCGGCCTCACACTCTCACGTCGGCCTCCATGGAGGAACACGCCGGGTAGCGCCGGCGGATCGGTTCGACAATCTCCGAAAGGAATTCGTCGACCTGCTCCCGCGACCGCCCGACATAGCGGAGAGGGTCGGTCACTTCCGCGAAGTTAACCCCGGCGAAAGCAGGATCAGCGCGGAGTCTCTCGATGAGGTCGTTCTCTCCACCTTCTTCTTTGATGACCCGTGCGACGGCCTGGCTGTGCTGGCGAATCCGTTCGTGAAGGTCCTGCCGGTCACCGCCCACCTGGACGGCTGCCATGAGGATCTCCTCCGTAGCCATGAACGGCAGTTCCGCACGCAGATTCTTGGTGATTACCTGAGGATACACGACTAAACCTTCGAAAACGTTGCAGCAGAGAATAAGGATCGCGTCCACGGCCAAAAAGGCCTGCGGAATAACGAGCCGTCGATTGGCGCTATCATCCAGGGTGCGTTCGAACCATTGAACGGCATGAGTCATGTGGGCGTTGGCCTCGAGAGACATCACGAATCTGGCCAGTCCACAGATCCGCTCGCACCGCATCGGATTGCGCTTGTAGGGCATGGCCGAGGAACCCACCTGATCCTTTTCAAAGGGTTCTTCTATTTCCTTGCGATGGGCCAGCAGCCGGATATCGGTCGCGACCTTGTGAGCGGTGTCCGCGATCTGTGAGAGGACAGCGAGTATCTGGGCGTCAATCTTTCGGGAATATGTCTGGCCCGTAATGGCGTAGCTGCCGGGAAATCCCATTTTTTGACAGACCAGCTCGTTGAGGCGTTTGACCTTTTCATGATCTCCCTGAAAAAGGGCGAGAAAGCTGGCCTGCGTGCCCGTGGTGCCCTGGACACCCCTTGCCCGAAGTTGTGACAATCGGTATTCAAGCTCCTGCAGGTCGAGGACAAAATCGTAAGCCCAAAGACATGCCCGGCGGCCTACCGTCGTTGGCTGGGCGGGCTGAAAGTGGGTGAAACTCAGGCAGGGCAGGTCGCGGTACTGCTGTGCGAAACGTCCCAAACGATCAATAACCGCGGCGAGTCGCTGGGCCAGGATCTGCAGGCCCTCCCGCATCAACAGGAGATCCGTATTATCGGTGACATAACAGCTTGTGGCCCCCAAATGAATGATCGGCCGGGCTTTGGGACAGGCATCGCCGAAGGTATGCACGTGGGCCATCACGTCGTGGCGGAGCCGGCGCTCATATTCCGCCGCCTTGGCCCAATCGATGTCGTCCACGTGGGCACGCATTTCCTCGATTTGTTCCTGGGAAATGGGAAGCCCTAATTCGGCTTCTGCTTCCGCGAGAATGATCCACAGCCGGCGCCACGTGGAAATACGCCGTTGCGGACTGAACAGTTCCGCCATTTCTCGCGAGGCATAGCGGGTGATCAGAGGGTTGTCGCAGATATTGTGTTCACTCGATGTGGTCATTGGCGATTTCCCGATCAGCAGAAAATGAATCGTGGAATCCTACCGTGAAGTACCAGACAAAGACTACATGTTCGTGACATCATCCACAGCATCGCCGTTGAGCAGGGCATCCATGGCCGCCGCGATCTCATTGGCGTGTTGGGTATCCAGGGCATAGACCCGGCAAATCCGATAGCTGAAAGGGATCTGACGGTAGAGTTCCCGGGCATCGAGCGTGCGGACCGACTTGGTGGCAGGATCGTAGAGATAATTCTGGCCCGCGGCGGGGGCACGGGTGCCCGGGCGATGGACATGGCGGGGTGGATCGCAGCGCAGCGGGATCTCTCGCAGAGCAGCGGGCAGTCGCCGGCGAATGGCCTCTTCGAATAGCTTTTCGTCGCTGAAAACGCTCATTTCCTCAGACTTTCCCGGGCCGAAGAACACTGTCCTTTCGCAAACCATTTTCCACAGGATTTTTCGTCCGAGCCATTCCCGCCAGCGGACACCCAGGGCGGCCCGTCGCTCGTCCGGCGAGTCCGCCCAGCGGTCCACGTCCACAAGCAACGACCAGTCCGTAAACCGGCGATATTGATCCAGATGGTCAAGAGGGTTTCCCGGAAAGAGATAGTCCGCACTATCGCGGAAAAGGTCCTGCAGCGAAAGGTCGATGGATCGCACGGTGCGATGGAAATAAATCGATCGGAACAGTTCCGCCCTGACCGTGATGAACCGCACCAGGGCAGGCAGGCCACGTTCGTGGATTGTCAAACCCTGAGGCGTGAAAAAACTATAATGAATGAGCCGGTCCAGGTCGAAGGCCCGTTGACTGTAACCCGACATGTAGGCATCCCGCAGGACAAAATCCATGTTGTCCACGGTATAAATCCCACTGAAGAGGGCCCGCAGGAGCCGCAACCAAAGCGGGGCGGATGGCTCCTCCGAGGTTTTGGGTCGGGTGATGAGAAAGCAGATTTGTTCGGGGTCAATTTCCTCGTCGGGGCGAAGCTCGCCCAGCGGATTTCGGCGAACACGGCGGAGCAGGGGGGCGAGTTCCCGCCGAATGATTTCGCTCCCCAGCCGTTCATGATTGAGCCCGTAACGGGAAAGATAGAATTGGTCGAAGAAATGACCAAAAGGGCCGTGCCCCACATCATGAAGCAGCCCGGCGAGCCGCATGAGCGTTGTCACATAGCCGAAACTGGGCGTATCGGGATCGCTGGCCTGGAGGCTTGGGTAAAGGTGCTGCGTGACGCGCCCCGCAAGGTGCATCACGCCCAGAACGTGCTGGAACCGTGTATGCGTGGCGGAGGGAAAGACCCACCAGGCTGTTTGAAGCTGGTGAATCTGCCGTAGCCGCTGGACCCACGGGTGATCAATAACATCCTGTTCGGAAACTTCTCCGGGGGCGGCCCCGCGGCGCGACACAAACGGGATATAGCCGTGGATGGGATCGTGGCTGAGGCTCTCCCAATCGTAGTTCGGCTGCATTTGGGACGCTCCAGGAAAAACGGTCCTTTACGCTTTCTGCCGGGTTTATAATGATACGACGCGCCAGTCGCAGGATTGGTGCTTCCCTGTATTTTCTGAAGATGTCGTTTTAGGGCAAAGGGGCGCTGTGGGTGAAGTTCCGGGGGGACTGAGGGAGACCGGCGGGCTCAAGGACTGAGAAGGCAACCTTGGGACAGTTTGTGTGATGTGGTCCTTTTTGACGAGGAGGAGGATTCGGTATGGTGCGCTCGAGCGTGCTCGTGTTGGCTGCGTGCGGAATGTTGGTTTTTGCCGATAGTGTGTGTCGCGCTCAACCTCCTGGAGGCCCGCGGCGGTCCGGCAATCCCCGCACGGTTTTTGAGGTGAAGACCCTTCCCAAGGACGACGTCGAAAAACGAATTCTGGAGGTCATTGAGGAGGTCGGTCGAAATCAGCGGGCGGGGAATATGATTGTCCCCGAGGAAGACGGTCGTCTTCTCCGTGCTTGGGCCGAGGCCGTGGGGGCGAAGCATGTGGTGGAACTTGGCACTTCGGTAGGGTATTCCGGACTGTGGTTCTGCCTGGTGCTGAAAAAGACCGGAGGCAAGTTGACTACTTTTGAGATCAACGAGAAACGCGCGGCCATAGCCCGGGAGAATTTTGAAAAAGCAGGGGTGAGTGACATCGTGACGATCGTCCTTGGGGACGCCCACGAAACCGTCAAGCAGGTCAAGGAGCCGATCGACGTTCTTTTCCTGGACGCAGACAAAACCGGGTATCTCGACTATTTTGAGAAGCTTTCACCTCTTGTGCGTCCCGGGGGAGTCGTCATCGCCCATAACATGATTCCGAGCATGGCCGACCCGCGATTCGTGAAGGCAATCACGACAAATCCCGACTACGAGACGGTGTTCCAGCACATGGACGCCGCGGGTGTCTCGGTGTCGGTCAAGAAACACTGATCGGGCGTCGCCTGCCATCGGGAAAACTTCCGCGCCCAGCGAACTGAATTTTGGTTGCGAAGACCCAGCAACAAAAAGCCGGCGGGGGTTGGGAGTTGACCCCTGCCGGCTTATTTTGTTCTTTTGAACGAATAGCCAGCAGCGGATAGAACAGTGGGGAATTTCCGGGCGATCGCCGCTGTAGATGACAGAAAAGGTCAGATCGCTTCTCCGCCGCGCTCGCCGGTCCGGATGCGGATGCAATCTTCCAGGGGCAAGACGAAAATCTTGCCGTCCCCAATCTGTCCGTGCGGTCCAGTCCGTGCCCCTTTGATAATCGCGTCAATGGTCGGTTCCAGGAAGTTGTCATTGACGGCGATCATGAGCTGGACCTTGCGGGTCAGGTTCACCGAATATTCGTGGCCCCGGAAGGCCTCGGCATGGCCTTTTTCCCGGCCGAATCCCTGCACATCCATGACCGTCAGGCGGAACACCTCCACTTCCGCCAACGCCTGTTTGACGGCTTCCAATCGATGCGGCTGAATGATGGCGATGATCAGCTTCATTGGGCCACCCTGTGGCGAAAAACATGACACTCCGACGGTAGGTATCACACTATCATATCCGGGTACGAACGGCAAGACACGTCCGGCACGCGTTTTTGACAGCGAAAACGCCGCCGCTTTACGACCTTGTGCGAAAACTCGCCGGGGCGAGCCAGTTCAAAATGTATTAGGGCGACCCAATGGTCTCCCCGTGAGCGTTTCTGCGAAACCTTGACTGCACGATTGACGCAAAACCCGTTAATCCGCCGAAACGGGCTCCACTGGAATACCACCGTCATACCAGGGCCGGCAATTCATAGCCCTTGCGCCGCGGGCGCTCCATGTAGGAAGATTTGTTAGCGCCGTCGTGGTTGGTGAACTGCTCTGTGGCCGGATCCCAGCGAAGTTTGAATCCGACTTCGCCGATTTCCCGCACAATGTTGACGAGATAGCATAGCGTTGTGGAGCGCTGTCCATACTCGATGTCGGCATTGCACCGCTTGCGTGTCTTGATGCACTCGATCCAGTTGGCGATGTGGTATTCCGTTTCCGGTCGTGTGATCGGGCCTGGATAATCCGGGGATTGCATAAGTTCCTTGGGATTGGTGGCAATTTTGTTGCGATTGATTTCGACTTTCCCCTTTTCGCCGATAAAAATCGCCCCCAAGCCGGGGCCCCAATCACCATTCAAGTGGAGACGCAGTTCTGTCCCGTTGGCATACCACATCCGCACTTTGGCCCGCGGCCCAACTACCGGACGAGCCAGACGGTTGAGGTATTCCAGATAAGTGGGATCATCTTCCGGGATGGTCTCAAACTTGCCACACGGCTCCACCCGCACGGGCTCCTCGAGCATGAGCTCCACCGGACCCGTTTCGTCGGTGCCGAGAGCACGCTGGATTTGATCGTAGGAATGGGTCCCCCAGCCCGTCACGCCGAAACACAGTCCACCACCATCATACGCCCACCAGCGCTCCCAGCCGTGATGCAATTCGGGATGGTATGGTCGCAATTCCGCCTGATTCGTCCACACGTCCCACCAGTTGGCGCTTCCGCCTTCGGGCATTGGCATGGGCGGCTTTCCCGGCCAGCGCTCCGGCCCTACGAAATTCGGGGCGATCACCGTAAGAACTTTGCCAATGGCACCGTTTTTCACCAGATCGCTGGCCCAGTTGTTGATGGGCATCGAACGCTGCTGGGTTCCGACTTGTGTGACCCGATTGTACTTCCGCGCCGCCTGAACCATGTACCGGCCTTCGCGGATCGTCAGGCACATGGGCTTTTCGATGTAGGCATCCATCCCCATTTGCATGGCGATAATGGTGATCCATGCCCGGGCATGCGTGGTGGTCTCCACCATCACACCGTCGGGCTTTTCTTTTTCAATCATGGTGCGGAAGTCCTCATAAGTGCCCCATTTCTGGCCTTGTCCCACATCTTTGACGAAGCGATCGATGGCTGGCTTGAAACAGTCGCACACGGCCACAATTTGCATGTCTTTGATTTCCCGGGACTCATTGACGATGGATCGCGCTCGGCCGCCCAGGCCAATGATGGCGACTTTGACCCGTTCGGACGCCGGGGCCTGACCCGCCAGTCCGAGTGCTCGGCTGGAAACAAACGTCGGGATGCTCAGGGCAGCACCCAGTTTCAGCATGGAGCGACGGGAAATCTGGTGTTCTCGCATGGCAAGCTCCTTGTGCAAGGCGTGACAAATAGGTGAACGCAGCGGCAATCGGTGGTGGGAGCGAATAACCCGCCGGCCGGAACACGACGAATTCACTGCCAATAGAATACATCCGGCCTGCCCGTTTGCCAATCCTTTTGGCTTTTGATTTCGCGAGCTTTGGCAACCGCAAGATCGACGAAATGGGAGATGGCAGCGCTCCGACCCGATGATGCCACCAGTCGTGTCTGTGCCAGGTCCGGGTGGCCAGGTTGTGACTGCGGCGGAACAAGGTTCGGTCCCATTAAAAACGAAACCGCGTGGGCTCAGGCCGACCGATGCGCAAAAGGATTTGGCAGCGTCCGCGACAATCCCGCCGTCAGCTCTCAGCAAACATTGCGTCCACGAAGCTATCGGCGTCGAAGGGCAGGAGGTCTTCCGGTTTTTCCCCGACGCCGACAAATTTGACGGGCAGTCCCATCTGCTGTCGAATCGCGACGACCACCCCACCCTTGGCTGTGCCGTCCAGTTTGGCGAGAACAAGCCCGGTGCACTTGACGGCCTCGCTGAAGTGTTTGGCCTGGCTGATCCCATTTTGACCCGTGGTCGCATCGAGGACGAGAAGGACCTCGTGGGGGGCGTCGGGAATCTGTTTTCCCAACACGCGGTGAATTTTGGAAAGCTCCCGCATCAAATTCTGATGCGTTTGCAGGCGGCCCGCGGTATCGACGATACAGACATCGGCCTGGGTTTCGATCGCGCGGGCGACTGCTCGATGCCCTACGGCCGCGGGGTCACTTCCCTGAGGACCTGTCACGATATCCACACCCAGCCGTTGTGCCCAGATACTCAATTGCTCCACGGCGGCAGCGCGGAAGGTGTCCGCCGCTCCCAGGACGACCTTCTTGCCCTGCGACTGGAACATGTAAGCTAATTTGGCAATGGTTGTCGTTTTCCCGCATCCATTGACCCCGCAGACCATGATGACGGTGGGGCCCTGACTGGCAAAGCGGATGGGGGACTCGGGCTGCCGCAAAAGCTCTTTGAGACCTTTCTTGATTTCCTCAATGGCCTCCGACCATTCGATAACGCGGTTGCGGTACTTCTGGCCGATCTGATCGACGAGCTGCTGGGCTGCTTGGACTCCCATGTCAGTCTTAACGAGGACCTCGAAAAGTTCATCCAGAAAGGCCTGATCGACGAGCCTTCCCCGCGTCTTGAAGAGATCGCGGATATCCGTCTGAAGAATTTGGGCGGTCTTTTTCAGGCCTTGTTTGATGCGATCAAGCAGTCCCATTGTCGTGACCCACCAGATTCTGGTTTGCCTGCCTTACCACACCCTGTTTTTATCTCGGCAGCGTGCAGACGCCCGATGGGTTGGGCGTCCCCAACACCGGTCCACTGCAGCTCATATTGGCCGTTGTTTTTGGAGGCTCAATCCTCTTCCGGTCCTTTGATCCATGCCCGGCCGGAGGAACGTCTGTCACGACTTTTCCGGCGTCCGCGCACACCCCAGAACAATATCCCGGTACAGTCGGTCGAGGATTCCGTTCACAAAGGGTCCCGAT
>NZ_JACIYL010000910.1 GCF_014359955.1 Thermogutta sp.
CCGTTGTTGAGAAGGCTGGGGTGCCAGTTGTGTTCCTGGTCCACTGTCAACTGTCTGATCGACCCATCAGGGTCCAGACGGTACATGTTCGTGACGTGAGAGCTGCCATAGACGCAAGGAACTCCCACGAAGGGGGCCGTGGATGTAAAGATGATCCGATCATCGGGAAGATAACAAGCGTCATAGTTGTCAACGTCGGGTTCGCGAATGAGTGGTAATTCCCTGACTTCACTCACCGACAACCGCCCATTGTCGCGTTTTAAGGAAAGCTCGAAGACCTGGAAGCGGTTGAACGAACCCGGCATCGAGACAAGGAGCTTCTGGGCATCAAAATGCAAGTCCATCTCGCCTACGTAGCGACCATCGGGCGGCTCATATAAGATTTGGGGCGGGTCATTCATGCGGCGAGGTGAAACCACGCACAAGCGGTTGTCGTACCCCGTTGTGGGAAGACTGGAGTGACTCTCCCAATTCGCGGGCAATCCGAGATTCGGCTCCTTCCTTTCCACATAGAGAAGTTCATTGAAAGCCAGAAGGGGATTGGCCTCGACAAGGGCTTCCCGTTGAAGTTCCAGGAACGACTTGCGAATATTCTCCGCTGACTGGCGGTCAATCGAACTTTGATCTCGCAGGTGATCACAGGCAGCCGTTAGTTCTCTCAATTTTTGTTGGAAAATCTGACCCCTGGGATAGCGGTCACCAAAGGTGGCGAGCAAGTCATCGATGGCAGCTTTCAAAGCCGACAATTCTTTTGCCGCAGGGATTTCTGAACCTGGGGATGATCCGACGACCGAGTCCTGTGTTGTCCACTCCACCCAGTTCGTCTTGTCCGAAAGATAGTCCAGGATATTACTGGTCAGTTGTTCCATCGCTTTGCGATAGACATTGTTGGCCAGCGAATAGTTTTGGATTCGCCATCCAAGAATGATGATCCGGCCTTTCCCCAGGCGATATTCCACCAAGGGGTTTTCGTCGGCGTAATTAGCGCGGGCTAAAAGCCGTCCCGCCAAGGGACGTGGACTCCCATGGAAATCCGCAAAGGCCGGATACCCACCGGAAGTGAGAAAGATAACGCCGATTGGGCTCACAGGCAAATTCGCGAAGATGGGATGCTCCTTCACCACAGGGACCAAGGCTGCCTGAAAGCTGTCGTGACCTGCCGATACGGTTCGCATGGACGCGGTTTCCACGCCCATCTCAACGACCAATCGGGCAGCAACTCCCGACAGGAAGAGCCCTCCCCCTTCGGCAACAAAAGTGCGAAATGCCTCCAAAGTGCCAGGGTTTTGGAGGTCTGCAGGCAGTGTCGCCAAATCCCCCTGGTGGCACCACACGACATCGAACTGGGTCAACCGAACGCTCTGTTTTTGCTCATTGACAAAATGTTCGGGGCCCTGGAGGTAAAGAATTTGACAACCCCGGGCTGTCCAGCACCAACGAAGGGCGGCTTCGCTCTCCCTGCCGAGCGGTGTTCCGTGTTCCTGCGGGACCAGGAACGCCACGCCGGCGGCGAAACTCAGTTGACCCGCCAAGGCCAGGGCATAAGCCAGGACGCTCAAGATCAGCCCGCGCTTCGGCCGAAGGATACGAGCTCAAGCCCGCGGCGATGGCGTTGTT
>NZ_JACIYL010000911.1 GCF_014359955.1 Thermogutta sp.
GATATGAAAGACTGTCGGCGATCCCAGCCGCCAGAAGGGAACGGCATCCCCTTTATAAGGACGAGCTGGCCGACATCGAGGCCGGTATTCGACGGGATTTCGAAAAACTCAAGGACTGGGTCGAAGAACTCGCCTCGTTAGGCGCGATTACCAAAAGCCCCGTGGAAGGGATCATCGACTTCTATTCTCAGTACAATGGCCGCGACATCTTTCTGTGCTGGCGTTTAGGGGAACCGCAGATTGAGTTCTGGCACGAGGTCGACGCGGGTTTTGCAGGCAGACGGCCGGTTTGCGAACTGCTCGAATCGTCGACCACCTGAAGCGAAGAATTGAGGTGACTCGCACCGGTCGAATAGCGGTCGAATGGATCGCAGCTCGGCCCATTCCCGGCCTCGCTATTGGGTTTTAAATTCGGTTGCCCGCGTTGGCGATAATCCTCGCCGTGGAAGCTCACCCGACGGAGGATAGCGGGGGACTTGCGTCTATTAACAGTGTGCGCGGGTTCCGCATGACCTCCCCGCGGTACGGTTGGACGCCGCTCGGGAGGGAAATCGCTCTTCGTTCTTTGCCAGTATTCCCCCGGAACGCGGAAGAGCCCCAGATCGCCTCCCCCAGATTCGCTTCCGGTGCCGAAAACTGCTGTCAGAACAATTTTTCGCGGGGCCGTCGTGGCAGGCAGCGGACTTTCCCACACCGATTGATTGCATGCCCCATGGAACACATTACAATGATATTTTTCATGGTGCAGTTAGACAAAATCCCCTGCGTACTGCGAAAGTCCAATGCACTCGGCATTCCTTATTGGATATCTGCTGCTGTTTATGGGAGCAGCCGTGGCCGTTGTTTTCGGCGGCCTGCTGCTGGGGAAGCTCTTGCGTCCCAATCGTCCTACTGCGGAAAAGCTTCAAACTTACGAGTGCGGGGAGCCTTCTGTCGGGCCGGCGGACGTTCAGTTTGACCTGCGGTTTTATGTGATCGCCCTGGTGTTTCTCATTTTCGATGTGGAAGTGGCCGTCTTTTTCCCTTGGGCGGTGGTTTTTGGAAAAACCAGCCACTTGTGCAGCACAAGTGTGTCCGATAAGGCGCTTGACGCGAGGCTGGAGGAACTGGGATTGCGACACGTCGGTGGTCAAACGCCCTCGGACCGTTCGCCATTGAAGGAGGGGAACCCGACGCCCGTAGCAAGCGGCGAAGACGCCGGTTCCCTCAGGAGCGAAAACCGGGAGGTCATCCGTGAATTCGGCAACCGTCTGATGGGGATGGCCCTGGTCGATGTGCTCGTTTTCTTTGGCATCCTCCTGGTTGGATTCGCATATTTGTGGTATCGGGGGGATCTCGAGTGGATTCGTGCCCTCCCTGGAGAGACGACTTCACGGCCGGAGGTCTCACCGCAAGAGACAAGCAATCTTTCCCTGCTTGTAGGTGAAACATGAGCAGGGCGGGCATGGGGAAGGACAGCAGGAGCGGACAGGCGAGAATCGGGACCTGGTAGAACAATGGATATCGAGGCGATATTTGGACGACTTCAGCAACAATTCGGGGAGGCCGTGCGCCTGGGCAACGTGCAGGCGATCGATCCCTGGATTGAAGTCGCACGAGAAAAACTTCCGGAGG
>NZ_JACIYL010000912.1 GCF_014359955.1 Thermogutta sp.
AGCGTGGGGTTGTGGTCGGGGAGATTCGCCATCATATCGTGGTAGCGCTCGGAGTACTCCTCGATCCTGTCTCGCGAAGGACGGCTCATTTCCTCCTCGAAGTACTCCGGAATCTCCCTCTCCATTTCGACGAGCCGGCTGAACTCCTCCGCGGAATTTTCCTCGTTCACGACGAACTCGCGTTCCAGATCGGAGCGGACGGTATCCGTGCGTTCTTCCTCTTCCTCCAGCCGGGGTTCTTCCTCGAGTTCCTGTTCCTGGGATTCTTCGATTTCCAGGGCGGGATTCTCTGCGAGCTCCTGCGCCACCCGTTGCTCCAGGTCATGGAGGGGAAGCTGCAGAATCTCCATGGACTGAATCATCCGTGGCGAAAGGATCTGCTTTTGAACCTGCTTTTGGACCTGTCTTAAATGATGGCCAAGTGACATTCTCATGGTTCAGGCCTCAACTCCCTGAAAAGCGGAACTTTGAGGAAAGCCTCCCTTGGATACTGACGAGCTATCCCACCCAATCGGTTCAATGTTTCGCAGTACAACACGTGGTGTCTCCCCCGGTGTCCCTCGCGGATGCGCTCTCCAACTCCCCACGCAAACCAGGATGTTCGATGGGTGGGTTTCGTCATCATCAGTATGATGCGTCAATATGGTGCTGAAAGTCACAATTTCTGTCGTCCCATTAAAGCATCGGTCAAAATCTCTCGATTGGCGAACTGGATGACGCTCCCCGGGGTGATTCCTCTTGCCAGTCGGGTGATGGTGACCCCCGAGTCTGCGAGTTGGTTGGAGATGTACAGAGCGGTGCCGTCTCCCTCCACAGTCGGGTTGGTCGCCATGATGACCTCCCGAATCTGGCCCTGGCGGACCCGCTCGACCAGCGCGTCGATCGTCAGTTGTTCGGGGCCGATGCCGTCTAGCGGGGAGATCCGACCCAGTAAAACGTGATACAGTCCGCGGTAGGCCCCCGTCTGTTCGATGGCCATCAAATCCTGGGGTTGCTCCACGACACAAAGCAGTCCACGATCCCTGGTGGGATCCTGGCAGATTCGGCAGAGTTCCCCCTCGGCCAGGTTGTAACATACTGTACAGTAGTGGACGTTTTCTTTGACGTTCCGAATTGCCTCGGCAAGCGCGAGGGCCTCGTCCTTGCTTACCCGCAGGAGATGATAGGCGATCCGCTCCGCGGACTTCCGACCAATTCCGGGAAGCCGCGTCAGGTGTTCGATCAACCGAGTGACCGATTCTGTCAATTCTGCCACCGGAACCTCCTCTTTCACCTGTACCGCGTGTGTCGATTGAGTCGGCACGCTTCCGACCCAGGTCGGTCTGCTTTCAATGAGTGCCTCGGAACACGGCCGGCAACACCGCGGTCAGGCTAAAGAATTCTACCTTTTTTTCCCAGCGGATTAAACCGCGGTAAACGGGGGTTGAGCCTGGCGCGTTGCTTCCATCCGAGGTCGGAGGTGGGCCTTAGGGAGGGCTGGAAGAGGGCCACTCCCCCCAGAATGTGCGGGAAAACTGACCGCTTTTTCCCGCAAGCGGGCGCTCGTAATGCGTGACGGAACGGAACCGATTCTCCAATGCGAAAAAACGGACCTGCCTGGCAGGTCTCTCT
>NZ_JACIYL010000913.1 GCF_014359955.1 Thermogutta sp.
AAAAGCCCAGTGACACGGTGAAGATCGCCACCGCGGCGAAAAACTTGCCAAGGACAACTTCCCAATCTGTTGCGGGCATGGTGAGGAGAAGCTCATCCGTTCCCTGACGCCGCTCATCGGCCCAGATGCCCATCGTGATGGCCGGAATGAAGACGAGCATCACGTACGGAAACCATTTGTTGAGTTGATCGAGATTGGCCAGATTGGCATCGAAAAACTCATTGGGCCAGAATGCGGCCATGGTGCTCAGAGCGACGAACACGCAGATGAAGAGGTAAGCGGTCGGACTGGCAAAATAGCTGACGAAATTCCGTTTAACAACGGCCAGCAGAACTTTCGTATTCATACGCTCGACACCTCAAAGTCCGGACAGCGTCTCTTTAATCTTGTCAAATTGTTCCGACGACTTTCGCTTTTTGATCAGGGCTCAGGGCCCCGTGTACACAATCTGCGTCTAAAAGTGTGTCGCATTCTGCAGAGATCGCCCGCCTGATTTCACGCCCCCTCAGAACCGTCAGGCCGCCACTTGTTCGCTCATTGACAGTTCCCTGAACCATTCGTCCAGTCGCTTCCCGGTACGGATGACGTCCTCAACCGGCCCATCGTAAACCAGACGCCCTTCGTTGATGAACAGGATCCTGGTGGCCATGGCTTCCACCTCTTGAAGAATGTGGGTGGAAAGGAGGATCGTTTTGCGCTCTGCCATCAGGCGACGGATTGTTTCGCGGACTTCATGGATCTGGTTGGGATCGAGTCCGGCGGTGGGCTCGTCGAGGATGAGGACATCCGGCTGATGCAGGAGCACCTGGGCCATTCCCACCCGCTGCCGATATCCGCGGGACAGCTTCCCAATCGGTTTGCCCAATACTTCTTCCAGGCCGCACAACTCCACCACATCTGCGATACGCTGCCGCCGCTGGGCAGGCGGGATACCCCGGGCTTCGGCAAAGAACTGCAGCAACCCGATGGGTGTCATATCCGCATAGAGTGGGCCGTTTTCCGGCAGATAACCGAGATGGCGGGCGCCCTCTAAGCGCTCCTCAGTCGTCATGTCGTAGCCGGCGATCCGAGCGGTTCCGGCACTCGGAGCCAGATAGCCGGTGAGCAGTTTCATGGTGGTGCTCTTCCCTGCTCCATTTGGTCCAAGGAAGGCCACCACTTCCCCCTCACGAATCTGGAATGTGACATTCTCGATGGCAGCAAAGTCTCCGTAATACTTACAGAGGCCGTCCGCCTCAATCATCAACCGACCATCTTTTTTCATGACCTTTCGGCTCCACGGCGACAATTGTCTTCTGCGAAACTACATTTCCCGTGTCCGATCAATCAATCCGATCAAACATCCGATGGGGAACGCGCGCGTTGTCCCCACATCCGCATCGCGGTGATCGTTTTACGGAAGCTACGGCCTTTCCGTGTGCGAGGTTCATCCCAGCCCCGGCCTGAAGATGGATTTTGACTCTGCGGGGATCTCGAGGGCGTTTTGGCTCCCGCGTTGGGAGGGGTTGCAATGGACCGAACAAACCTTCCAATTTGGCAGCGGTAAGAGCGTCATTATAATTCGCCCCGCTTTTCTCCTCTAGAACCTCAGCGGGAGGTTCGATTTTC
>NZ_JACIYL010000914.1 GCF_014359955.1 Thermogutta sp.
CAGTCCACCTGATGTCCCAGGGCGAGATTGGCCTCGACGGTGTCCATCCCTTCGTCCTGGAGGTGGTAGGCCTTGATTTTTTCGACCAGGCCAATGCCACGGCCTTCCTGGGGGAGATACACCAGCACGCCAGTTCCTTCCTGGCCGATCATCTGAAGCGCTAGATGAAGCTGATCTCCACAATCGCAGCGGAGGGAGGCGATGAGATCGCCAGTAAAGCAGGAGGAATGAAGCCGGACCAAAGGTGCGGCGACCCGGGTGGGATCACCAAACACAATCGCGATGGGCTCCTGGTTTTCGTATTTCACACCGTAGGCGATGATCTTGCCCAGCCCGTATTTGGTGGGGAGCTGGGCTTCGGCGATGCGGTAAACGAGTTTTTCGCGTCGACGTCGATAGCGGATGAGATCTTCCACTGTGATGACCTTGAGATGGAAGCGGCGGGCAATTTCGTGAAGTTCCGGGCGACTGGCGCGATCCCCGCGGTCGTTGAGGACTTCACAGAGAACACCGGCAGGTGCAAGGCCAGCGAGCCTGGCGAGATCGACGGCGGCTTCGGTGTGGCCAGCCCGACGGAGGACGCCGCCTTCTTTGGCAATGAGTGGATAGACATGCCCCGGCCGGGCAAAGTCTCCCGGTTTACTGGTGGGGTCGATCAGGGCCCGAATCGTTTTGGCCCGCTCCGCTGCCGTGATTCCCGTGCGGCAGGATCGATGATCGACGGGGACGGTGAATGCCGTTCCCAGGGGCGATGTGTTTTCCTTGACAATAAGAGAGAGTTCCAGCCGCTCGGCTACGTCGGGGAGAATGGCCACACAGAGGAGTCCCCGGCCGTAGGTGATCATGAAATTCACAATCTCGGGCGTGACTTTTTCGGCCGCACAGATGAAGTCGCCCTCGTTTTCCCGGTGCTCATCATCCAGAACGATGACGACTTCACCGCGAGCAACGGCGTCGATGGCCTCGTCGATTGTGTTGAATGTATCCTGGGACTCCGTCATGGGTGTGGTCCTGATCTTTGTGGGCCGGCGGCCTCACAGACCATTGGGGGCATACACGTTGACGCCGCGGAAAACGGGCGGTCAATTCTGCTCGATGAAAAACCAAAATAAAGGAACTCGGCGAACCGGCCGAAGGATGCTGCCACAAACTTGTCGCGACAGTTTCAATCCTTCTTTTTATTGTACGTTTGGATGTGCGGAATCCGCTAGCGTCACAAGGCGAAAGTTCACCCATTACCCAAGCAGCGGGTGGGTGGCAGTTGGGGTTTGGGGACAAGAACCGCCTGACCTGCAGGGCCAAGCAATCAGACAGGCGTATGCGCTCTCTGGGCCATCGGCGGGATCCTCAAGAAAAGTGTGGCCGGAGATTTGAAATCTTCCCTCGTCACCAGCGACCACCAGTAGGGGAAACTCATGAATTACCCCTACCGAGGATGTTACCAATGTTTGGGCACTACGCCTCGCCGAGCGACCGGTAGCGGTAGTTCATGAGCTGCCCCTATCGACATTTGATGGGCCTGCCCGTGGTTGAGGGGAAAAATGACAACCAGGAGAGTGGCGAAAGAAATGAGCGGCGGACCCTCTCATTTGTGGAGAGGGCCGCC
>NZ_JACIYL010000915.1 GCF_014359955.1 Thermogutta sp.
TGCCCGACTCCGCTCCAGCCGGGCGTTTCCTCGCAGGACGAAATTCTTCTCCCGGGAAAAATGGTCCTCGGGGCGGCCACGCCAGGCTCCCAGAGGAAGCACATTGGCGCGGGCAGCCCAGCCGTCCCAGGCAGCCGCCAAACGCGCGACAATCTCTGGATGCTCCGCGGAGAGGTCATGCATTTCCGTGCGGTCGGTTTCCATGTCGTACAGTTCCCAGGGCTTATTCTCTTTGGCGACGAGCTTCCATTTCCCATCGCGAACCGCCCGATTGCCTTCATGCTCCCAGAAGATGGGCGTTTTGCGCTCAAGAGGCCGACCTTCAAACAGCGGCACGAGGCTTACTCCTTCCATGGGAATGATCTTATTGCCATTAAATTCGGTGGGATATTGTGCTTTTGCCAGATCGACGCAGGTGGCCATGAGATCAATGACGTGACCCGGCGTATGTTCGAGCTCACCCTGACGCTTCAGTCCCCCCGGCCAGTGAACGATGAGCGGCGTGGCGATGCCGCCTTCATGCACAAAGTGCTTGTATTCCCGGAACGGCGTGTTGGAGACATTCGCCCAGTTGATGCCGTACGAGATGTAGGTATCTTCCGGTCCTGGCATGATGTACGGCCCGGTGAGGGTGGGAACACCACGGCGATTCTGTGAAGGCCGGCTCTCTGTCCGGATGACATCGGGAGGAATGGGCGGGAGGGACGGTTCCACCGGCCGCCGCCAGTTTCCTGTTCGGCCGATGGCCTCCTGACAGGCACCGTTATCCTGCAGGTAGAAGATCACCGTGTTTTCTAATTGCCCGGTCTTCTCCAGCGTCTCCACAATCCGCCCAATTCCCTGGTCCATGCGGTCGATTTGAGCGGCGTACACTTCCATGCACCGGGCTTCCCATTCCTTGTGTTCCACCCGGTCCCAATCACCGTGCTGCGGGCTCAGTTCCCAATTGGGATTGATGATGCCCATCTTTTTGAGCCGTTCGAACCGCGCCCGACGAATCGGCTCATAACCCCCATCATATTTTCCGTGATACTTGGCAATGTCCTCCTCCAGAGCGTGAAGGGGCCAGTGCGCGGCAGTGTACGCGATGTACATAAAGAACGGTCGCTCGGCGTTTTGGGCGACGTGCTCACGAATGAAACGGATCGCATGATCGCTGATGGCGTCGGTGTAGTAGTAGCGTTCGGGTTTATACTCGGGATCGATGAACGCCGTAATCATGGTGTTGTCCCGCACCAGGGCCGACGGATCAAAATAACTTCCCGCCCCCTGGATCGTGCCGTAATATCGCTCAAATCCCCGCTGGAGCGGCCAGTTGTCTTTCGGGCCTTCCGGCTGAATGGCCTTGGTCACGTGCCATTTTCCCACCGCGTAGGTCCGATAGCCCGCCATCCGCAGCACCTCGGCGATGGTCACTGTCTGGCGATTGAGATCGCCCCGATATCCGTCGTAGCCGCGATCCTGCATCATCCAGCCGACGCCCGCCTGATGAGGATACACACCCGTCAGCAGGGAAGCGCGCGTGGGACAGCACCGGGCAGTGTTGTAAAACTGGGTGAAGCGCAAACCGTGGGCCGCCAGGCGATCCAAATTCGGCGTGGAAAGA
>NZ_JACIYL010000916.1 GCF_014359955.1 Thermogutta sp.
GGGGAAGTGCCGGCGTGTACATTCTGGATGAGGCCAACCGGTCGGCCCTGATCGCACAACTGGAAAAGGAATTTCGCCAGTTGGAAGGCATTCAAGCGGTTATCGGTCCGGATCAAATCGAAAAAGTGGGCCAGGCCTCCCCCAAAGTTGAGCCAAGGTGTCCGGATCTTTGGCTGGCCGCGGAATACGGCTACGCCTTCTCGGAAACCGCGACGGGCAATGACCTGGTCGTTTCCCGACCCGCCGTCGGGGGAACGCACGGCTACTTGCCCGACCAGCCCGACATGCTGGCCCTGTGCGTCATCTGGGGGCCGGGAATCAACCCTGGGACGGACCTGGGCAAGGTGCAGATTGTTGATATCGCACCCACAATCGCCGCCATTCTGGGCATCGATCTCCCGAATGTGGACGGGAAACCGCTGGTCACGCCGTGAGCGCGTTTCATGGAGGAAATCGTCTCTGCTGAGTGGTATTGTCCTGCCCGTCAGCGGGGGCGAGCAGTTTGCGCTCGTTCCGAGAATTGGTCCTCGGCCATCACCGACCGTCGCACAGGTCTTGAACGAGATGCTAAACACCAGTATGATTATCACAAATGTTTGAAATGCGAGAGGCCTGGTGGCCGGACCGTTTTCGAAAACTGTTTTTCTGACGTTTCGAGGGGATTTTCCATGAACGCCGCAGCATCTGGAAAAGTGTTTGATGAGATCACCCAATGCATCGGGAACACGCCTCTGGTCCGTCTGCGGAGGATTACGGCGGGGTGCGGTGCCACCGTCGCCGCCAAACTCGAGAATTTGAACCCTCTTTGGAGCGTCAAGGACCGCATTGCCTGGGCGATGATCGAAGCGGCAGAAAAGCAGGGTCTCATCAAGGAAGACACCGTGATCATTGAGCCGACCAGCGGCAACACGGGGATTGGGCTGGCGTATGTGTGTGCCGCTCGCGGTTACAAACTCGCCGTCACCATGCCAGAGAGCATGAGTCTCGAGCGGCGGCGGTTACTCAAGGCGTTCGGGGTCGAGCTGATTCTCACCCCTGCCGCCGAGGGAATGCCGGGGGCAGTGAGGAAGGCCGAAGAGTTGGTCAAGGAAAATCCCAACTTCTACATGCCGCAGCAGTTCAAGAATCCTGCCAATCCGGAGATTCACCGCCGGACAACGGCAGAAGAGATCTGGCGCGATACCGGCGGTCAGGTGGATATTTTTGTGGCAGGGGTCGGCACGGGCGGGACCATTACCGGTGTCGGAGAAGTTCTCAAAGCGCGTAAACCGGGCGTCAAGGTCATTGCGGTAGAACCCGCCAACAGCCCCGTCATCACGCAGAAGCTCTCCGGGCAACCGATCAAACCGGGCAAACACGGCATTCAGGGCATCGGCGCTGGCTTTATTCCTGATGTGCTTAACCTCTCCGTGATTGACGAAGTCATTTGCGTGGAGGACGAAGCCGCCATGGAGACCTCTCGGGCCCTGGCTCGGATGGAAGGCTTCATGTGTGGTATCAGTTCCGGGGCGGCCGCCTGGGCAGCTCTGCAGGTGGCCAAGCGGCCGGAAAACGCCGGAAAACTGATCGTCGTGGTGCTCCCCGACCTGGGCGAGCGGTATCTCA
>NZ_JACIYL010000917.1 GCF_014359955.1 Thermogutta sp.
GTCGAATGCATTTTCCGCCGTGTCGCTTCGAGGGAGAGACTCCTCAAAACGTTTCACCAGCCGAGCTGTGGCGCCGGAATCATTTGAGGCCGGCTGGGCGGGGACCATTTGAAGAGAAAAGCCCCGACCATTCGATGCCGATGAGGGCTAATTCGCGAAAGCGATCGCTTCCAGCTCAGAGGGGGAAAGCACCCGATTGAAGACGGCCACTCCATCGATCCACACCTGCGTCCCTTTGTCGAGGTGGATGCCGCCCAGCCCCAGTGCTCGCCCAAATGTGAACGGTGCACCAAAAAGCAGGGCCCTTCGTACGGGAGTACCGACAGGCTGGGCGCTGTGGTCGGCCTCGGCTTTCGATTCGTAAAGCGCGGCCTCGAGTTCGTCTCCCCATTGCCAGTTGAATTCGTCCGGTAGAGGAAATGAACTTCCCGGCTCAACGGGCACGCTTACCGGTCGCGGCAGGATCTGCCGCCCGTCGCGGAAAAGATTGATCGTGACTCGGTACTTGGTGCCGGATTGGCTCCGGGGCGGATTTCTGCCGTAGGTGATCCTCCGATTCTCGAGATCGACTTCCAACCAGTGTTCGTACACTCCAGACTCTGTGTAGTTGTACCCATTGAACTTGAGGATAAAGGAACGTGGGGAGTAGATGGGCCAGGTGAAAGGAAAGGGATTGGCTTCTCGTGGGGCCGCGTCACCGTACACACTCAGAATGACAGGGTCGGGAAGAACATGGGGGGTTGCACGTCCATTGCGGTAGGCGGTCACGGTCTGGGAGTGGGGATCGAAAGTCATGGCCATACAGACCCATCGGCCGTTCGGAAAAGCAGCACCGTCCACAGCCCGCATCCGCGCATACTGAGAACCCGGTGCCGTGGATTGCGGAAAGCTTGCAGCGCCCGTGGCCGAGATATGGGCAATGACCCCCTGCGAGCCGAACAATCCACCGAACAGGGCGAACTGGCGACGACCGCTGTATTTGCCCCAGTCCCCTTCATCCCAGATTCCTGCCACGAAATGGCGGTCCCCGTAGAACTTGACCCAGGCGACCAGCGTTAATGGTGTCCGACCGTGAATGTCCAGCGGCGTCTGGTCGAATTCTTCCCGCGGGACTTCGGCAAACACGTATCCCCGATTGCACCGCAAGGCCCTGCCGAACGGCCCGCTTGTGTCATACATCAGTTGGGACCGCTCGTCCTGTTGATAGGGCCAGTTTGCGGGGATGTAACGATGCGGGTCGTCCAATCGCCTCAAATAGACAGGGAAACCGCGGTCCACAACGCGGGGATCGAATCGCGAGGACCACGTCTCGCCTTCGGTGTATTCAAAGTCCCAGAAGGCGACCAGCCCAGGCATTGCCGCAACTTTCTTTTTGGCTTCCTCTGGGTTCAAAGCGAAGACCGAAGACGCAAGCATCAGAACCGCGCCACAGGCTGTCACAGCCCGGGTGGCCGTCCCAGGGGACCGGGTGTCGTCCATCATCGGATGCTTCACGTGAGTCACAGCGTCAGCAGAATGGGCCGGTTCAACGAAAAACCTCATTGGGTGTCGGCTCGCGGGGCGGACTTGAGTTCCTGGTATTTTTTCTCTGCCTCGGCCTGGGCT
>NZ_JACIYL010000918.1 GCF_014359955.1 Thermogutta sp.
AGGGGCTGAGTACCCAAACATCGTTATCATTCTTGCCGATGACCTGGGTTATGGCAGCGTGGGATGTTACGGGGCGCCGGCCAACCTTGTGCGAACCCCCAACATCGATCGGTTGGCCCGTGAAGGGAGACGTTTCACCGATGCCAACACGCCATCCTCTGTTTGCACACCGACGCGGTACGCCCTTCTCACCGGGCGCTATTGCTGGCGAACGTGGCTGAAACACGAGGTGGCGAGCGTTTTTTCGCCTCTTCTGATCGAGCCCGGCCGGCTCAATCTGGCCTCCATGCTGAAAAAGCACGGGTACGAGACGGCGGCGATTGGAAAGTGGCATCTTGGATATGGCACCGGGCCGCGGACCGATTACACCAAAGAATTACGACCCGGTCCGCTGGAGATCGGTTTTGACTATCATTTCGCCGTTCCCTCCAATCACGGAGATGTGACCGGGGTTTATGTGGAAAACCATTGGGTGTTCGGGCTTCGCTCGGATAAGCTCAATCCTGCGGACGTCGGCAGGAATTTCAACAATCGGCCATATCTCGGTCTGGATGCCCCCCAGCGCGTGGACGAGGAGGTGATGCCCACGCTGACGGCCAGGGCCGTCCAGTGGATCGAGCAACGCTCCGGCGACAGGCCGTTTTTCCTGTATTTCACTCCGGTGGCGGTCCACCGCCCGATAACGCCCTCCGCAGAAACAAAAGGGACGAGCGCCGCCGGCCCGTATGGCGACTGGATTCACGAGCTGGATCTCAGTGTTGGTCGTGTTCTGGACGCGCTGGATAGAAAAGGTTTTACCCCAAACACATTGGTCATTTTCACAAGTGACAATGGTGGGGTGAACAAGCCAACGCTGCCGGGCGATGAGACGAATGCTTTGAAGGCGGGACTGGCCATATGTGGACCATTCCGAGGCGGAAAGCATGATGTCTCGGAGGGTGGTTTTCGGGTGCCATTCATCGTGCGCTGGCCGGGGCATGTGCCGGCAGGGACCGTGTGCGACGAAATGATGAGCCTCACCGACGTGCTGGCCACAGTGGCGGCGATTGTGGGCGAGGAACTCCCTCCACCGGATGTTGCCGCTGAAGATAGTTACAACATGTTGCCGGCATGGCTCGACCGACCATACGCCGCGCCGATCCGGCCGGATATGATCGTTCACAGTGCCGACGGGAATTTCGCCATTCGCCGCGGGCCGTGGAAGTGGATCGAAGGGACTTATCACCCCGACACCCGCCCGGGGGCGCTGCGTCTGCGGGCGGACCAGTTTCACCCCCAGCTCTATCATCTTCGGGAAGACATTGCCGAAACGCGGGATGTGGCGGCCGAGCATCCGGAGATCGTCAAGGAATTGTCGGAGCTGTTGAATCTCTATCGGGATCGCGGCTACAGTCGCGGGGAGTCGACGGCTGCCCATCGTTAAGAGATGGGGGTGCCTCTCGCGGGGCTCTCCGAGAACGGACCTGACAGGCAGGTCCCTCCGGGCGACGTTTCGGAGGGGCACGCTTGTCGTGCCCGGGGAAAAGGAATTAATGATTCAACGTGCAACGGCGGACCCGACAGGCGGGTCCCTCCATTGTGTGGATTGGAGGATCGGGTGCCCC
>NZ_JACIYL010000919.1 GCF_014359955.1 Thermogutta sp.
GGCTGATCTCGATATGCAAATCAACAATTTGAAGTTTGATCCAGCACTTCTTCCGCTTTTGCCCCCCAAACTTCAGGAGGAATGGCCGAAGTACTTCCCGGAAGGGACGGTTCATCTTACTTTGCGTCTGACTTCTCTGGATGGCCAGCGCCATTTTCATGTCATCGCCAATCTGGAAAATGCGTCGTTTGCCTATTATCGCTTTCCGTATCGGCTTCAGCAGGTTCAGGGGCGTCTCGAACTCACGCCCGAGCGGCTGGGAATTCAACTCGTGGCAATGGCGGGCACGCAGCCAGTGGAGATTCGCGGGCAGGTTCTCAATCCTTTGACAGGTCCCGTGGCACAGATCAGTATCAGCGGCCAGCGGATTGCTCTTGATGAGCGGCTCGTTAATGCCGTGCTGGAGACCAGGAGCCGCCACACGTTGCGGGCGCTGCACCTGGCCGGTTCCGCCGATGTGTGGCTCGGATTATGGCAGGATGAGCCAGGCGGCCAGCTCCATCGACAGATGGAAGCGACGCTTAACGGATGCTCCATTCGATATGAAGCGTTTCCATATCCCATTTCCGACATCACTGGCCGCATTGTCATGCGGGACGATGCGTGGTCGTTTCAGGAACTTCGGGGAAGAAGCGGTCCGGCAGAGATTTCTGCCTATGGTACGCTCCTTTCGCAAAATGGAAGTTCCACTTTTCGCCTGGATTTTGAAGCGAAACAGCTCCCTCTGGACAACGAACTGAAGGCTGCGTTTCGCGACAATCACATCCGTCAGATATGGGAGGAGCTTGACCCGGTAGGCACCGTTCATGTACGGGGGACGATCCTCTACACCTCGGGTGAACCTCTCGACGTCAAATTATGGGCAAGTCCGGTGGAGCGTGGCCTGACTCTTCAGCCTCGATCTTTCCCATACCGCCTGGAAGGCATCGTGGGCAATTTGACCTACGAGGCCGGGATCCTTTCATTTCAGGGGCTTCGTGGACATCACGAGAATACTGAATTTCAGGCGGATGGATCCTGCCAGCTCGCACAAAATGGAGGCTGGACGCTGGACCTCCGCAACTTGTGGATTGATCGCTTGATAGTGGATCGAGCGTTACTTATGGCCTTACCGGAAGCCCTGAGCCGTCCTCTCGCCCGCCTCAACATCCAGGGGCCTGTGGTGGTGCGCGGTCAGTTTCGATTGATCAGAGCACAGGACGCCTCACCCGGTGCTCCACTTGCGGGAGACGTAGTGGCTGCTGGCAGGGACTCAGTCGGCCAGTCGATCCCCCTCCAGGCAGCATGGAATGTGGTGATTACTCTGGTTCAAAACAGCATGGGCACGAGCCTGGTGTTCGGGAATTTGAACGGAAAAATCCTTTTCCAGGGGGAGTATGGGGAGGGAAGGTTTACGGCCGATGGTTATTTGGCTCTGGACGCCCTTCAGGTGCTGGGGTTGCCGATCACCCGGTTGCGAGGCCCGTTCCGGATTGACAATGAATTGGTGATTTTCGGTGGGGATGGGGCGGTCGCTCAATCCGCTCGCGGGAAATCGGCCGTCGATCAATCGGCGAACGCGCGCCAGCCTCTCACGGCAGAACTGTTCGGAGGCACGTTATCC
>NZ_JACIYL010000092.1 GCF_014359955.1 Thermogutta sp.
TCTGACCTCGGAAGGGAGAATCGGTTTTCGAAGCGACATCATGGAGCCAGTCTGGCCCCCCATTCTCCCGGCTGGATCACCAGCCTGATTTCTTCCTGGCCGGGGAGCGGCTCTGTACGGACCACGTTCCCATCGATGTCCAGGAACTCGATTTTCGTGGCTTGTGCTAATTTCCACGGCAACTTCGACCAAAAAATGGTCAGTTCGGTGGGCTGGTCCTCCAGCGGCAGCGGGATCACGAGGACGCCACCGCCCGCCTGCGCTACACGCACCCCCTGGGCCGTCACAATCCCGCCGAAATTCACCGGTCGGCCGTCCACGTTCTTTCGGAGTAACAACCGATCGGGCTCATCAGGCTGCGGGGTCCACGTCACCTGGTTGTCGTCACCCCGTCGAATTTTGCCCAGCCGAATCCGTGCCTGACCGTCGTCCGGGCCGGCGAGGGAAAGCCGGCGGCCATCCCCCGGGCGATAAACTCCCACCCGCAATTCCAGTTCCTGCCCGACCGGAATGCTCGCAGGAATCCTCGCCCGCACGACGCTGTTGATATGTCCCGTGACACCGCTCAGGTCGCGAGGTTCAAACCGCCCCTGGAAGAGAATGTCGCCTTTTTCGTCACAAAAATGGGCAAACGGGACCCAGCCTGCTGGGATCGGCGCCCGGGCAGCCCAATCGACGGAGATCTCTATCTCCTCTCCCTTTTGAGCAAAATTCGTCGCCCGGGGCCGAATCGGTTCAGGCCCCATGTAATCTTTTCGCGCATTGACGTAGATACTTTCGGGTGTGATCGCCCATTCGACAATCAGTCCGTCCCGCCGCGCGATCGCGGCTTCTTTAACGACACGGCCTGCCCGGGAGTTCTCAGCAGATCGGGCGAGAAATCCGAATTGAGGCAGCACCACTCCGGCAACTTCCCAATCCGACTCTCCTCGGTTGCACCAGGTTTCTATTCCCCCGGCCCATTTCACGTGAATGTGGTGGATATTGTTATCAACAAATTCCACGTCTTCGATCCGATCAAGAGCCAACGCCCGGCCCAATGCCGAGAGCAACCAGTACTTGCGGACAACGTCCTGGCCGAACGGCTGGGCCACCATCGCCGGGTGTCCCGTCAACACTTCGGTCGTCATGTAATCGTCGCTGTAAATCCCATGAAGCCGAGCGTCCAAACCTGCCTGATAACGACCGGAATATCCGGCTCCGTGGAGAACAAAGCGGTCGTGGTGAGCCGCATCAAACCACGGGATCCGTTCGGCATCCTCGCAATCCCAGTTCCATACGGACCACTGATAATATCCGGGAATGGGCTTCCCCACGCGAAGATGATTGGTGGTGGCCCCATCCAGCCAGCCGATCAGTTGGTCATGACCGCTTTCAGAAATCTGCGGCGCATGATCCCCAAGGAGTTGCCGGATCCACGCGAAATGCTGCCCCCAGGTGTTTCGGGTATAGACTTTGTCGAAAAATTTGCCATCGGCCGTCCAGTAATCATAGGGACCGATACTGCTCCAAACGTCGATAAAATAGGCAGTTGGTTTGATATGCTCTGCAATTTTGGTGAGGTTGGCTTGCAGAAAAGGTGCCACGCAATCCGCCCGATAGCGATAGGATTGGGCCTGCCTCCCTTCGTTAAACCAGGCCCTGACCGGCTGAGCATTGGCATGGAAGGCAATTGTATTCAGGTAAGAGAATCCCTCGGCGTCGGGGTAAAAGTCGATGTAGTTATCGTGCAGTGCGAAACGAACACCGGCCTGCCGACAGGTCTCGGCAAGATATTGCATATCTTCGAGCGTCCCTAAACTCGGATTGGGCGGAAAAATCTCGGGCAGACGGTAGTCATACCCCCAACGCTGCCAGTTGTGCCAGATCACCAGACTATCCGTCAGCCCGTAGCGGAATGCCTTTTGCAAAGCGTCCGCGCTTTCCCGGTAACGTCCACCCCACAGATCAAAGACGAACCTTCCCGCAAGGACGGGAACCCCATCCGCTGGTTTGAGCCCATTCACCTCCCGCCATTGCTTGACGGCGTCCCACACACGGGTTGCCGGGATGAGCGTCATCTTCGACGCATGGGCCACGTGAAGCGAATAGTGCCGTGCCGCCGGATTCACCTGGAACGCGCTCGGCGGAACATCGCACCCCTGCACAATGGTTAGCCCGTCATCGAATTCAAGCCCCACGAACGAAGTAGAAAGGCGGTGCCCATCGAACCCCAGCGTATAACTTTGGGGTTTTTGCACCACGTTACCGGCGCCTGCATAAACCCGGAATGCCTCCTGGGACCAGCTTCCCACGGCTACATCCTCAAGATGCACGTCCACCCACGGACGGGGCGGGGGCACATTGTCGAGGCACCAGCTAACTGTCAGTGTTCCTTTTTCCACGCCCACGACGCCAATAAGATCAAACGGCCCGGCAGCATTCTGAAACCGATGTCTTACGACAAGGCGTTGAGTGCCATCGGAGATCTTTTCCGCCTGGGATTCCACACCCAGAAGGGCAGTCGCCGATCGCACGCTGTCCAGTCGGGAGCCCAGCACCGTCACTTCAAATCCGTGGAATGAAAGCACACGCTGTCCGAAGCGGAAGCGAACCTCCGCATCGAGCAGGCCTCGCAAACCCAGCTCCACCTCAGCCTGCCCCCGAAGTCCGCCGACCCCTACCGTTCCCAGAATGATCGGCGTGCCCGGCTTTGATCCTTCCCCTTCTCGCAGCGTGGGGGATGTTCCTGCAATCAGCGTCGGCTCTGCCCAGAAGGATGAGTCCCAGCCCGTGTTGTTCTTCGGTCCCGGATGCGATTCGAGCTGGAGCCGAATCGTCCTCCCCGCATAGGCAGAGAGATCCACCTCGTGTTGTTCCCAGGTTTTGGCCGTCGTGTGACGTTCGAACACGATTTTGCCGAACGCTCCGTCTGGTGCCGAGAGATCGACAACGCGCACCCGAAAGGTAACGCCGTCGCTTTGGCCTTCGGGGGTCATTCCCAGAGCAAACGACAGGTGAATGGGAACACCCGCCGGTAGCGCAACGGGAAACTCCACCATGCCCGTGCCCGGTTGCCCCCCATACCAGGGCGGATGAATGCCGATGACAGGTTTCGTCACACCGCCAAGATCCCGGGTCATCTTATCGCACGTCCCACGGTGGGAGGGATGCGACCCACGCCACCCGACCGGCATGGTCTCTGGGTCGTGCCCAAACACCTGAAAAACTGCCCGAAAAACGGGCACCTCTTCAAGTGCCAGCGCCGTGTTTTTGGGCAACTCGAACGGTTTCCAATCCCACGCAGCGCTCGGTGCCGGCGGTGCCCCCCGAACCAGGAAAACCAGGATCGGATGGAGCAATACTTCCTGACCGTCCAGGTCAAGTCGACCATAGGCGTGAATGGGATAGTGGGCGTTGTAAATCCGCGGTCCAAATTTCAGTCGAAAATTTCGGCGAACCGTTTCTCCCGGCGGGATGGATAGATTCTCAATTTCCCCCGGCTCGGCCTGACATCCATCGATCGACCGCAGTCGAATTGTACCGCGTACCGGCCTGTCAGCCGTGTTTTGTACAACGAGCGTGCACTCGAACCCTTCCGGTGAATAGGTTATCTCCGATGGCCCCTCGATGCGCAGCGTCACCCCTAAAGCGGAATCCACCGGCGGATTGTAGGCGCTCGCCCGCGAAGAGAAGCCCAAAACCGAGAGCAACGCCAGGGCGAAACCGCCTCCGAAAAGGAATATCCACCTGCCACACCACCGGGTCATAGGGGTCGGTGCCGAGCGCATTGTGCTGACCTCCCGTCTTCGTGTAGTCAATGTGCCAACGACAGACAGATCCCCGTGGGATACCACTGCGACTGTCTGACAGTGATTTGGCTGGTCAAATTAACATGGACATCCCCGGGACGCAATGCCTACGCCCTTGCGGGAGATTTGATGGGGAAAAACCTTTTTTCAACCGGTGACCCCTGGGAAATTGAAGTACTGGACCGCGTTGCGGTAGCAAATATCGCGAACCAGTTCTGCCATCATGTCAAAATCATTCGGCAGCAGCCCACGTTCCATCTCACTGCCCAGGAGATTGCAAAGGATCCTTCGGAAGTATTCATGCCGCACAAAGGACAGAAACGAGCGACTGTCCGTCAACATGCCGACGAACCGACTGAGCAAACCAAAATTGGAAAGTGTCTCCAACTGCTTGAGAATACCATCCCTCTGATCGAGGAACCACCACGCAGCACCGTACTGCATCTTTCCGGGGATTTGCCCATCCTGGAAACACGCGAGGATGCTGGCCACCACTTCGTTAACGGAAGGATTGAGGTTGTACACAATTGTCTTGGTCAACTTGCCTTCCATTTCCAGGCGGTCCAAAAATTTCACCATACATCGTGCCAAATTGCCGTCGGCGATCGCATCAAATCCTGTGTCCGGCCCGAGCATTTGGAACATTTTCGTGTTGTTGTTGCGCAGAGCTCCGACGTGGAACTGCTGCACCCAGCCTTTCTCGTAGTCCATGACCGCGCACTCGTAGAGCACCGCCGACCTGAATTTATTCCGCTCGTTTTGGGACACCGACCGCCCGTTGTACACCTGCCGGAAAATCTGATTCAAATCCCCCTCTGTTGTTTCCTCACAATAGAACTGCTCTATCCCATGGTCCGACACACGACAACCGTGCTGGTGAAAATAGTCGTGCCGTTTTCGCAGGGCCTCGATGAGCGTCGGGAAATCTTTCACCTCGACGCCCGAAACTTCACTTAACTTGTCGATCCAGACATGGAAGCGGTCCGGGTCCTCCACCATAAGCGCCCGATCCGGCCGAAACGTGGGAAGGACACGTACCTTAAATCCACTATCCTGGGCAATCTGCGCGTGGTATCGGAGATCATCGGTAGGATCGTCGGTCGTGCACACGACAACAACGTTAAATTGCTTCAGAAGTCCCCGACAGGAGAATTCCGGTTGAGCCAGCTTCGCGTTGCATATTTCCCAGATCTCGGCCGCTGTTTCAGGACACAGCAGCCGATCCGTAATCCCGAATGGACGCTTCAGCTCCATGTGCGTCCAATGATAGAGGGGATTCCGGAGCAACCGTGGTACGGTTTCCGCCCACTTCATGAAAACTTCGTAATCGCTGGCCTTTCCCGTGCAAAAATACTCGTCCACCCCGTTGGCGCGCATGGCCCGCCACTTGTAATGGTCGCCCCGAAGCCAAACCGCCGTCAAATTGGGAAAGCGATGGTCCTGCGCAATGAGATCAGGAGGCAAATGAGAGTGATAATCCACGATGGGCAGCTCACGCGCAACCTCATGATAGAGCCGTTCCGCCGTCTTGTTTTCCAGAAGAAAATTCTCACCCAAGAACTTGTGCTCCATTCCTCACCTCTCATCTACCGATTTCAACGTTCATTACCATTAACCCGATCATCCTTTCACGCAGAGTTCTCATTCCCGCCTTGGGCAATTCTGTTGGCCATGCACTCGCGTGACGGTGGAGGCTTTGCCTTGATGCGTACTCACTTCATTTGTCGATCGCTGCCGACTGCTCCCCGACAGCAATTTGATGACGGGATGCCGCAAGATAATCCTTACGCGTATCTTTGACCATGACCTCCCGGGAGTTTTCTACCTTACCCGAAAAAGCAGCACCCTGCCACACTATCCCTCGGATAACGGCGGCTGCGAGAGCAAAAATTGCTGGAGTCGTCCAGTGACAATCCCTTTCGGGACCGCGCCTTCGCCCAAGATGTAAAGGCACCTTGCGGCAAAAGTCACTCCCTTCTCTATTCCTCCCGGCAAAATTTCGTAGCCGCAAACTTCCGGCGGGCTTCCGGTAACAGTCCGCACTGCTGGGTTGATTTGCAACTCGGAAAGCTCCCGTGCATCTAGCGGCAGGCCGTCCAGAGGGTGCACCCAACGGAGCAACCAGGCGTTCTCCGGCAATCGCCAGGTGACAACGTCGAATGCAATATCGCCTTCGCTTTGACCGACTACCATGTTCTGCGGCACCAGAGGAATCGCGGAGTTTCTCAAATCTTCGCCACGGACACGGATCTGCCCCAGCGGTTCGGTTAAGAGCGCGTCAATCTCGTCAAGCAGGACCACCCGCGGCCGCGTTTCCCCAGCTTCCGTGCGCATGAGGAGCACAGCTTCGAGCACGGCTATCGGTTGAGCTTGTGAGCCGCCGCCATGTTCGCAAGCAGAATCAGAGGAAGGAGTTTCTTCCAGAGATACCGTCACCACGACTGAAAGATGGAAAGATTCTTCCGTTGCATGTCGAAATCGCGCCAGGCACCGGCCATCCGCAGTGGGAAAAAACTCTTCCAGCACAAACCCTGGTTCGAGCCTGCCTTGTGATTTGCGGAGAATCCTGGCGAGGACGAGATGGCCTCTATTTTCTCCGTGTGTCTCGCCGGCCCATTTTTGGAAAACGACGCGAAAACCTTGTTCGGGCTGGCCTGCAGAAAAAGAAATCTGCCATAGCCCAACATTCCACAAAGATTGAGTATCGACAATTGTACAGTGGACACGTTGTGGTTGACTATTCATCGAACTGACCACTTTTCTACGACTACCAGGCGTCTCTTCAAAAGAGTCTGCCAATCGGTGCCAAGCGGCTTCTGTACCGGCCTCCTTCCTCCGGGCCTCGGGTATCGCAATTGATTATCGGGCCTTGTTGGCCCATCATGCAATTGGTGGTACAAAACGGGCACCGAGACGGCCACCGAAGATGGCACAACAGACCCGTGGTAACGCGCGTGGTGACATCGGTCAACCCTCGGTCGGAGGATCGTCCGTGGCGGAAGTTTCGGTTTGTTAGAAGCCCTGTGGGGGCGTCAGGAGATGGCGAGGCGCTGCGAACCGGACGGCTCCGCTCCGCTGCCCGATTCACCAGTTGCATGAAGCCCCAGCAGGGGACATCTCTGCTTATCAGAATGACGGGAGATCTATGCCCGAGAATTTCTATTCGCGGCTAATACATTTCCATGTGGGCGGGACTAGGCGTCGGAAACGCGAGTCCATATAATACATGCTTGAAAGGGCGCCGTAGCCAAGCGGCTAAGGCAGCGGATTGCAAATCCGCCATTCGCCGGTTCGAATCCGGCCGGCGCCTCTCCACAGTGGAAAACGAAAACCCCGTGATTTCTCACTTAAGTGATGGAAATCACGGGGTTTTCTGGCTTACTGTGGGAACACGCCCGGAGGGATTCGAACCCCCAACCAGCGGATTAGAAATCCGCTGCTCTATCCCTTGAGCTACGGGCGCCCAACGTTCCGAATCGGCTCCTCTTCGTCATGCGGAACCGTCCGATCCTGGCTCCGAGTCGGCCGATCCCCGTTATTGTATGTCTGTTGCCCAGCAGAACCCACCCGCTGTTCTTCACTGGGGATCAGCGTATCCCGCCTTTTCCCTCCCTTACCAACCTGGCAGATGCCCATTGGTGTATATCCCGCTGCAGCGTCCCGTGGTCCCCTGGCCCTTTGTTGGAAATCCTGTCCCAACGTCGCTCAGCGGCGACCTTCACCTCCGGACAACCGTTGTGGCGGGGGCAACCCAATCCGCCCCAGCAGGTATCAGGTGGCAAGGCCAACGATTTGGAGACTGACCATCGCGGCTGGCCGCCGATTTCCCACCGCCGCGCAATCGATGCAGGGGGTGCTCCTCTCGTCCTTGCGCGATGGACGCGAATTACTCGGCGACCACGTGGTCACCACTCTGTCTTCAAATTATCGGGCCCCGTGACGATTGGCAAGGTGGTGTGGGCTTGGCCATGTCCACCTTTCCAAGAAACGTAGGAGACGCCATGCCGCAATGTGGTACAGGGGCGATTCATGAATTGTTCCTGCCGTGCGACTGGCACGTGAACCGAGCAGTTGGGACCCCGCTGGTGAAACGGACCATCCCAAGGTTGGAATGTGGACCTGACAGGCAAGTCGCATCGAGAAATCCTTCGGAGAGGAATGCTTGGTGGGCCCGGCGCCGGAAAACCGGTTTTCTACCATTGAGAAATGGCCCTGCCAAGCATGTTCCTCCGGGGGGGAATCTCCCTGCCCCCAAACCCGCGCGGACATTCGAGGCCCCATCGGCAGAGGCAAAGTGGGACGTGTCAGGGTGTGCGGTTGTTCGGCCGGTGTTCGTGGGGTATCATGCGCGGTCAAATTCGATACGGACTGGGCTTGACGGCGGAGCAACTCTTCAGGAATGAAAACATGAAGGCGGGCTTCACGCTGGTGGAACTTCTTGTTGTGCTGACGATTGTGGGGCTCCTCACAGCACTGCTTTTGCCGGCCGTTCAGAGTGCGCGAGAGGCTGCTCGGCGTGCCCAGTGCAGCAATAATTTGAAACAACTGACGCTGGGAATGCACCACTATCATGATCAGATCGGGGCGTTTCCTTTTGGATTCAGCACTCTGGAGCAATCCTGGCACGCGATGTTGCTGCCCTACATTGAGCAGGAAGCCCTCTACCGGACGCTCATCTTTCAGGAATCAGGCCCGGGGAATTGGGATTCGGGGTCTGCCAACACGAAGGCGTGCCAGACGGTGATTCCGGTTTTTCGGTGCCCCAGCTTGCCGCTCCCGGAACACGTGGATCATGACATCCCTCAACGGGTGCCCAACAGTTACAATGGCATTGCCTCTTCCTCCGCGGCATCCGATGATCTGAGTACCGTACCTGCCGGCTATCCCCGGGTGGCGCTGGAGCAAATCAACCTGGATGGCATGCTTTACGGAAACAGTGCGATTCGGATGGCAGATGTGACGGATGGAACCAGCCACACTGCGCTTTTCGGCGAAATGCACACCAATCCAGACTTCCAAAAAGACGGGCAGTCAATGGATTACTGGCAGATTGGCTTGCCTCACACGGCAACGTGGTTGCCCGGGGGAATCGGTGGGACAGAATACTCCGAGGCGCTCGCTTCCACGTTCGCGCCGCTTAATGGCTGGAAGGATTCGACGCTGCCCGGCGTGGTAATGGAATTGGCATGTGGGAGCTATCATCCTGGCGGCGCCATGTTCGGCTTCGTGGATGGCTCTGTAAGATTTTTGAGCGAAAAAGTGGATTACCAGCTCTATCGGAGCTTGGGTTCCCGCAATGGGCAGGAGATGGCCGAGCCGTAACAGCGAATGGGCTCCACGGGGCATACAGCACCGGGTGTCTCCACACAGAAGATCAAAACGAAGACAAGGGTGACGGTGTACAGAAGAAGCAACCGTCACCCCTGTTCGCTGGCGAAAGATAGGATATGGCCGGGCACTTACAGGATAGTAGCCCATTGGCAAACCCGTTTTTTTCGGGCCATCAATATTCGCGATCTGTTTTGAGTCCCGGCATCGGGACGGGATAGCGTCCGTCGGGCCCCAGTTGGAGCGGTGCTGGCGAGTCCATGGTCAAGTGATCGAGGCCCGGCGCCATCTCGTGCGGGCAGTTGAGCATTTCTTCGTAGGTGATTTCGCGACCGG
>NZ_JACIYL010000920.1 GCF_014359955.1 Thermogutta sp.
GCCGATGGGACGATTTTCCCAAATCAGGCCCATCGTGCCGTGTGGCCCGTGAATTCCCACCGCCGGAATGGTGATCATGTAAGGATGAACGACATAGCGCACGCGATCCGGATGATCTTCCGCAATGTCCAGACTGTCGCTCGACAACTCGTCATCCACCAGCCATTCCAATCCCGGGAAAATGGCTTCGTCGCGCTGGTGGATATAGACCATGGGCAATCCCCAGGCGAGAATGTCCACAGGTTGGTCGCTGACCAATTCGGACTCGACCGTGCAACTGCTGCTCTTCGGCCGCAGCGAGAATCTGACGTGCACTGTAAGCGTCGTTCCATCCGATGTTTTGACGGTACAGGGCAGGACCAGAATACCGGTGAGGGACTTTGGGAGGGAGCCCAGTTCACAGGAATCAGCGGCGAGCTGGTATTCTTCCGCCTCGCCCCGGCTGTTACGGATGACGAGCCGTCCCATGGAGACCAGCCAGCCAGCGACCTTCCAACCCTGGGGAGTTTTCACCTCCAGACGCCCGGCAGAAAATCGCTGCTGGCATGGGTAGAACACCAGGCGAAGGTTTTCGTTTTCCGATACAGGCACTGGCCGCGGCGCCACGGAAAACCGGCCCAGGGGCGGCGGTGGCGAGATACTTTTGACGACCATCACCCGGGACTGACCCGACCACACGCCTCCGGAACTCTCCGCGATCGGGACGTCCTTCGCCTGCACGGAGACTTTGACGGGCAGATTGGGAGTCTCCGTATCAGCAACAAAGGTGTGTCGCACGATCGTGCGTCGGGCGGGAAACAGGGCCTTGACCACCTTCCGCGTTGATCCCTGCGGTGTTTCAAACGAGACGGTGATGCCACTCACATTAACCTGGCCGGTGTTTTCCAGTTCGCACTCCAGGACGACCGTCTGGCCCACGGTAACCACAGGCTCCGCCGGCCCGAAGCTCCGAACACGCAGGGCCGGCCTGAGTTCCAACCGCCGCACATCCTGAAGTTCCCCACAAACGGCCGTGGCGAGAAGTGTCATGGGGCGGTCCCGCGATCCTGTCCATGCGAAGTAAAGCGGCTTGATTTCGTCCGGAGCCAGCCTGGGAATGGTCATTTTTCCCGGGCGATAGTGTACCTGGCCGGGAAAGGTGATCGTAACCTCCACGTTGTCCGCCGGACGATCGCCCACATTGGCCAGCAATACCCGAATGCGAGGCTCCCGATCGGGCGCCTGTGGATTTTCTTCGAGCATCACCTTTTTGATGTGGGGGACCGGCCCCACCTGGGCGATGTATTGAAAATCGTCAAGGAGGAGTTCTCCCGCCGTGCCCACAATCCGTGCTGCAAAGTGGACGCTTTTGACCCTGGGATTATCGGTGTAGTCGTATTTCAACCGGGCATGATGCCACTGGCCGTCGCCGATATGGTCTTCCGGGATGGTGAACGTTGCGCGAGGCGAGCCCGTCCGTTCGATGCCTTCTTCGTTGACCGGGATGACGTAAATGGTGAGCTTCGCCCCCTGAGCGGAAATGGCCTTGTACCAGAAATCGACGCCGCCCTTCAACTCGGTGATGAGGCGGGTACGGTTGAGGCCGGTCTCGGGTGTTGTCGT
>NZ_JACIYL010000921.1 GCF_014359955.1 Thermogutta sp.
AGCGAACGGCTTGCTGCCCGCCGTAACCATAAAATTCCCACACCAGGTAGTCGTGTTTCCGCTGCTTTTCTGGATGTCCAAGCAAAGTGGGCAGGAAGCTGATGCCATCAACTCCTGGAGGTACCTTTACAGAGGCCAGTTCCGCAAGAGTAGGCAGAATGTCATAAAACGCGGCAACGTGATCCGACACGGTTCCGGCCGGGACGTGCTCCGGCCACCACGCGATCATGGGTACCCGGATGCCTCCCTCGAAGACACTCCCTTTAAGTCCCCGGAAGGGCCCTGCACTCTCAAAAAACACAGAATCGGAGCCACCCACTCCATCCTCCGGACCACCCCCGCGTCCGTGGGTAGGACCATTATCAGAGGTGAAGAGCACGAGTGTATTGCGGGCCAGACCGAGCTTCTTTATTTCCTCGATAAGCATGCCCACGTGTCTGTCCAACCTGGATACCATCGCAGCATAAGTTGCCCGGGGAGCAAAACATGGCAGATAACCACGGTCTCCAAGATAAGGCGTCTCCGGAAAACGTCCTAAATACTCCTTGAGCGAATCCTCCGGGACCTGAAGGGCGAGATGGGTCAGCGTCGTCGCAAAATAAAGGAAGAAAGGTCGATCACGGTTTTCCCGTATGAATTGGAGGGCTTCCTCCACCATGCGATCGGGTGCATACTCCTGCCCTGAAAATCTCGAGTACGCCGCGGGGTCCCTGGGATCGAGGTCACTGGGAAATCGCTGACGGGCCGGAAAATCGGGATTGTTGAGGATCACTTTCTCATGGTTCCGGTAGAGCCAATGGGGGTAATGGTTGTGTGCATGCCGCTGGCAGTTGTAGCCGAAGAACAGGTCAAATCCCTGGACGTTGGGGTCGCCACTCGAGTGGGGCGGTCCCAAGCCCCACTTTCCAATCGCTGCCGTGGCGTAACCCCGCTTTTTGAGAAGCTCGGCGATGGTGATCTCCTCCGCAGGCAACGGCCATTGACCTTCTGGTTGCACCTCAGAATTATCACGGATCGCGGCATGCCCCAAATGCTTCCCCGTGAGAAGAACACAGCGCGACGGGGCACAAACCGGAGCACCCGCGTAAAACTGGAGAAATCGCATTCCTTCAGCCGCCATACGGTCAAGATTGGGGGTGTGAATCTTTTTCTGACCGTAGCACCCCACTTCTCCATAGCCCAGATCATCAGCCAGGATGAGCACAATATTGGGCAGGGAGCCTCGTGATTCTGAAGTAACCGCCTCTTGCGAGACAGCTTCACTCCGTGTTGTCCTTAATGATACGCCAACGGATGTAGGCGAATGGCCAGCCGTGGAAGACCCGTCAGCCAGCGAGGTGGCCGTTTCCGCGCCAGCGCAAACGGCGTAAGCAAGTGCGATGGCGAGCAACATCCGCTCACCAATCACATTCCTCAAAACAAAGCTGTTTCTGCAGACTAAACATCTGAACATGACAGTCCTCCCATCAGGAGCCAATATCTTAGTCGTTCGCCTTCAATTGCTTGACCATTTTTTATTGATTGAGTCTTTGATCGATTGCATGATTCGTGACGAATACGACATCCGGCCAGAAGCTCAGGACAGGCGCGATTCCC
>NZ_JACIYL010000922.1 GCF_014359955.1 Thermogutta sp.
GGACGTGCTGGCCCACACCGCCGATCGATACCCCCGGGCGATACATGGGATGGATTTGCCCGTAGTCATGGATCTCGTTGTCCTCCACGATGTGGCCCGCGGGCGACAGCGTGGCGCGATCACCTCCTGTGGCGGAAACTCCTCCTTCGCCGAGCTCGTGGAGATGACTCCGGCGTACAGCGCACTGATGACCTCCCCGTATTTGGACCGCCCAGCCGCCCGTCAAGAGGAATTCACAGTTTTCGATCGAACAGTTTTCGCAATTTTCACAGACGAGGGCTGTACCACGACAATGGGCGAGCTGCAGACCTCGCAACGCAACATTTTTCGCCGAAACCAGTCGCATGATTCCGGAACTGACAGAGACAGTGGGCTGGCCGTCTTCAAGGCCGGCTGGATCGGTGGGGGAATCCGGCGGCCAGAAGTAAAGCTGGCCTGTCTCGCGGTCGAGATAATATTCACCCGGTGCATCGAGTTCACTGAGCAGATTGAAGGCGTACCACCACTGCCCTTTTCGGTAGCCGTAGGAATGATAGGGCGGTTTGACGGCGATGAGCGATCGATTGGGATCGATGAAAGCAATGGGATGTCGCTGGTCGGACCAGTCCCAGAACCAGTAACCGTGAACCCAGGGATCTTTTTCCTCGAGCCAGCGGGATGGGCGATCGCCCTCGTAAATAAACTTGCCGACTTTGTCGCCTTTTTTGCCGCGTACATCGATGGGTTGTTCACCGAGCACGTCAACAATTTTGGTAAAACCTTGATTGGGCCACCGCGCGAGTGTCATTCGGCGATTCTGATAGAAAAGCTCGAGACCTCCACCTCCCGCCGAGCCGTAGTCGGACACCCCAAGTTCTTTTAGATCAGCAATGAAAACGTGTTCACGTGCCTCTTCGGGGAGGAGTGGCGAGACATTGGCTGCCTCACGGGCACGTTTCCAGTTTGTAACGAGACGTCCACCACTCCACACCACGGAGCCGGGTGTCTCCGCTTCAAATTCGAGACCAGCGATCGACTTCGGCAGATCACGCAGGGTGATGGGTTCGGACAATTCCAGCCGCCCGGGACCAAAGACAATCTTCACCGTGACAGCAGCGTCTTTGGCCGCGAGCTGATGCAATGTGTGCACAAGTGGGGCAAGTGTCCGCCACGGCCCGGTGCGATGTTCGGGATCCGCAGAAGGAGACAGCCCAGACCACTCATCGTTTCCCTGGGCAGAAACGTAAAAGGTGACCTGGCTCGACGGTGCTTCCTCCCCTGCTGAAACTGCCCATGGCGGAGAAAGCCAACCAGCAATCAGAGAACTCAAGATCGCACATCCGACGAGAAAACCTTTCCTTTCGGTAAGGGAGCATAACATGCGGTCACCTCTGTTCTTTTCGCGGAGCCATGGACAGGAAAGCGTTACACACTGCTCCATCCGCGGCGCCCAGACCACGTGATGGAGGGATCAAGCATATGGCGGTAATGTTCGGTGCTGGTCAGCTCTCCCTCAACGGGGAGAGCAAGGAAACCATTACATACCCGTGTGAATTGGGGGGCATAATCACCGGGGCGTCATCAAACCGTATTAGAATCGAGGTGC
>NZ_JACIYL010000923.1 GCF_014359955.1 Thermogutta sp.
GTTTCAGACAGCACAGGCTTTCGCCCAGCGCTGCACCCAGCCACTTCGGGCGGTCTTCGTGGTGTGGTGCAGTGATAGCAATCCCGATTACGACGCTCCCACCGCCGTACTGAAGGTCCCCAACGCTTTACCGCTCCACTGCATCTGGGTTTGCAAGCCCATCGAGGGCGTTCCGCAACGACGGTCTCGAAAACTTGCCGCGTTCTTTAACCAAAAGGCGTATGTGATCGAGTCACAAAACGCCGACCATCCGGACGCCGACGCGGCCAGCACTGTCGCGCGAACGATTACTGAAAAACTAACACAGTAATCTGTTAGAAAGGAGTGAACGCATGCGTTCCCAGAAAATTCCACAACTCAAGGCGCCACGTTGGCCGGTTTTCCTTTCGCTGGCGGCAGTCATACTCTTCTTGCTGACCATTATTCTAATCACGGTGCTCCTTGTGCTCATCACGTTGAGGATCACAGAGACAAATAAGGAATTAGCTACTTTAAAGGCCACGATAGACAAGTTACAGCATAACACATCCAATAAGACAGAAGAAAAATCGAACTCCGAGAAGATAATGAATGCTAACAATCAGTTGATCCAAAAATTTTCCGAGCACGCGAACGAACTCGCAAAGACACTCCATACTATAGACGGTAAGGTCGACGAACTTGATAAGCGTGGCAACGAACGGTTCGAACACCTTTTCTCTGCGCTAGATAAACTCACTAGATCTGTCCAAGAGCTATCTGATTTGGTACTGTTTATGTCACAGATCAGCGCTGGAAAGCGAAAAGCGCTTATCTGGTTTGTCCATTCCAAGAATTTGCAAGAATCCCAGTACCATCCAGGTTGGGGAGAATTAAGAGACCGTCTAAATAGATCCCTTTTTCCCTTTGATTTCTTCTGTTATGTTCAGGAGCAAGGCAGAAAGCAACGAGTGTACGAGTCCGACTCAGGAGGGCAATTGCCGGCCTATCAGACTCCGGCCACCAACGCTACCGGCAGAATCGACTGGCAACTGCTTCAAAATGCCATAAACGAAGTTCATGAGGTCGATGTTGTGATCATTATTTGTCCGGAGAACCAGGACTTTAAGGAAATCACGCGAATCAAAGTGCCTGTCCACGTGGTGCTCGTCGGGGAACAGTTGCTCGTGCAGGTCCAAAATCTTGCCAACCCGCAGAGCATGTATCTTGTGCCTAATTCTCCCGACGCGGTTGTGAACACTCTCTTTGAAATACTGCAAAAAGAGGCTGCTTATACTGTCGCCAGGAATAACACAAACCAACCACGTTAACGTGCACAGCATGGAAAAATCTCTGTTTACTGAAACAGCCAACGGCAATGACATAATAAGGAGGACCACCTATGCGTGCTTCCTGGTGCTGGTCAGTGCTTCTGCTCGTGTTGGCTGGTGAACTGGCACAGGGGGAAGTCGACATTCCTCAGGCGATACAATCGCAGCGCTCGTTTGAATGGTCAGCCATTCATAATCAGTATGTGTTTAATTTGTGCGAGGATTTAAAACCACGGATCCAAGCCGATGATAATGCCGAGGAAACCACCACTCGTCTCAAGTATCTCGGACG
>NZ_JACIYL010000924.1 GCF_014359955.1 Thermogutta sp.
TCCCAGCAAGACGTGGCGCCAGCCCGATGCAAAAATCTGGGTCTATCAGGTAGAAAAATTTGGTGAGGTGGCCCATGAGGCGGGTTGATGGGCAATGCCGAGGTGCGAACGGCGTTCTGCTCCGGTTGTCTTCGCGCCAGTTGAATGGAACGAGGATTGGCATCAACAACGGATGACGAGGAGACCCCTATGAGTCCGCGGCGTCCCCGGCAGAAAACAAATCCCACAAAACGGAGCGATCCAACGTCCGCCGAAGGAGCATCAACCCCGGTGACGACCGGGGCCAATCAAAAAGACTCCCCTTCTGCGGATCATAAATCGGCCGAGCAGCCCAATTCCACAATACTCCTTCCCGATCAACCCGCGGTCGCGGAGCGTGACCTGGATGCCGTCAAACTCCGCGCCGCGGAGTGGCTGCTCGCCTTTGCCCGGCAGAAACTGCTCGCGCAGGAGGAGGAACTCGCCCTGGCGGGCAAGGCGTTTCTGGTCAGTGCCGGAGTCAACTGGGAGGCCGTTGAGCTGCTGTCGATCGGGGTCCTGGGTTCGCTGGAGGAATGTTTTGAGGCTTACCGCAAGACGGGACACACCGACCGACCCGCGCTGGAATACTGGTTGAAGGATCGACGCGTGGAGAACAGCCTGATCGGTCCGATCCACAACGCGGCAGGGGTGCTCGTCACGTTGTGGGCCCGGCCGCTACGCCAACGCACGCCCGGCTGGCTTTTCCGGCATGCCTGGCAGGACACGCTGGGCTTTTTCGGGGTGGAAGTGCTGGCGAGTGCCCGGCCGCCCCATGTCCTGGCCGTGGAACGGCTGCTCGATGCCCTGGCTTTGCGATCGCACGGAGTCCATCCCGTGGTGGCCTTCGGCGCGCCCTTTGACCGGGTGCCGCCCGAACGCTGGAGCGAACTGTTGCGGTGGGGTGTGGTCCAGGCCACTCTCCTGCCGGTAGGACCGGCGGCGTCGATAGGAGTCTTTCACAACCTGAGAAAGCGGTTGCGGGGGCTGGGCCGCTGTCCCGAATTGTGGGTCCTTCCCCCCCAGCGACTGACCCTTCCTCTCGGTCGCTTTGTCGCGCAGGTAGGTGGTGAGGAGTTTCTCAACCTTGTGCGTGCCCGACGTGTCGCCCTTCTCGGTCGAAAACAATTGTTCCTCGTCGGTTCCGTGCCGGGACGGCGCGAATGGCGCAGGGCGTCGCAAAAAACCGAAGTGGCGGCCGATCAGCCTGGGCCCAGGGATACTGCCTCCGCGGTGCGAGAAGGACGCTGCGCCGAGGCAAACCGGAATCCCTCGCGGAAGCCGCCATCCCAGGACGAGGACCTGGCCAACCGGCAGCGCCCTCACACGCCTTCGACCGCTGAATGGCTGGACTTCGACTGAGCAGCCCCGACGCGCCGCCGATAGAGCTTTTTCCCGGGGGATGACCTTACCGGAAAAAAGTGTGGCATCACCAGCCCGGCGTATTGTTCCGGTCCATGCGATCGGCCAGCCAGTCGAAGATTTGCCGCTTCGCTACCGCCCCATCCAAAGTTTGGACCGTGATCCCGCGCTCCATTTTGATTCAAAAAGATAACCAGTTGG
>NZ_JACIYL010000925.1 GCF_014359955.1 Thermogutta sp.
GAGGCGTTGCTGGCCCTCATGGTGGCCGATGTGGTTTCTGATGGCCGGGTGGTGGATTTTCGCGTCGCCGGTCCCAGCAGCCCGGGGTTTGCCACCAGTGTCCTGGGGATCAGAGAGCTTACGGACGCCGCACCGGAATGGCAGCGTTTCCTGGGGACTGATCGAATCCATGTCAGCGTGGGGGAATACGGCAAGAATATCCCGGTTTTGGCCTTTCTGAGCGAACGATCCGAACTGCACCGGACGTTCGAAGTATTGCAGAAACAGGGGGGAATGCCCACGGGTTTCCAGCGACTCATCAGCGCCCACTTCCAGCAGGATACCCCCCAGCCGCATGAGGTCATTCTCAACCGGCGGCATCCAATCGTGGACCGAGCACTCAGCCAGTCCATTCGATCCCCTCTGGCAAGCGTCTTGCGGTTGTTGGTCAACAAGGCTCTGCAAACGGCGGGGCTGGTCCTCGATGCCACCCTTCGGGAGCGTGAGCAAGACGATCTGGCCTGGATTGCAGAAACTCTCTGGGGGCGATCGTGACATCGTCCGAGCACACATTAACAAACACGAAAATAATGGGAAGACACGGCGCCAGTTCAGGGACTACTCTCTCATTTCTCAGCATCCGGGGAGCGCGATCATGAACGAGAAAGATGCAGCCCAAGACCTCTTTGAACCACTGTTCGAGAGGCTTTATCAGCTCAATGACAAAGGATACAAGCGGTCGGCCTTTCGACTGGCTGAAGAAATCCGGCGCCGTGCCCGGGAGGAGAAGGAAATCATTCCTTATCTTTATGGCAATTTTCATAGCATGAACTGTGCGCAGGCACTTTTTGATCACCGAACCGGCCGCGATCGCGCCGTGGAGACGATTGCGCTTTTGGAAAGCGAAGAGAAGGCCCGGGAAATTCAACCGGATCTGCCCATTGATCAGTACGAAGCCGTTATCCACTGGCTGACCGCCTGTGCCTACGACAATCTGGCCAAGCACCACGCAATCTGCGAGGGATATGGTCGGGAAGAACTTCAGGGGTTGATTCAGGAGGGTTTTGACGTCTGTCGGAGGACGGGGAAGCTTCAGTGCCTCACCTGTTTTCGAGAATATGCTGTGAGCGTTTATGAAGCCGCCGGAGACCTCGACCTGGCGATGCACTTTGCGAGGTCTGTCTATCGCGAGTTACCCCTGGTCGAGGAAAACGATCGGCGGAGTGTGGGGGCCCTCCAGTATTCGCGGCATTTGACCATGCTGGGGCGTCTGGAAGAAGCCCGAGAAATGGCGGAGGCTTCGGTTGGGCTGGCCAAGTATTATCACACTCCTCTCGAACAGCGGATTTTTGCTCAATGTCAGTTGGGCGAAATCCTGGCTTTACTGGGACGGAGAGAAGAACTGGAAGAACGGTGCGCGGTGGTCGGGGAACCCGTGGATTGGACGCTGCTGCCGCCGCGGGAAGAGAATCCTGAAATGTGGCTCCGCCGTGATCTTTTTGAGGCCACAGATCTGGCCTGTGCCGGCAAACTGGCGGAGGCTCTTGAGATCCTTGGCCGCTGGGACGAGTGGCTGGCATCCAGGGAAGTGT
>NZ_JACIYL010000926.1 GCF_014359955.1 Thermogutta sp.
ACGGCGGATATCGAAGTGCGCCGGGACGAATTCGAGGAGGCCACCCGGGACCTCCTTGATCGCACACGATTCACGACTCTGCAAGCTCTCAAAGCGGCCGGTCTCGACTGGGGGGATATCGATCGCGTGCTTCTCGTGGGAGGATCAACACGGATGCCCATGGTTCGCAATCTTATCCGCGAACTTTCTGGTAAAGAACCAGATACGTCCATTTCCGCCGATGAGGCGGTAGCCCTTGGGGCGGCACTCCATGCCGGGTGGCTGCTGGGGAAGGCACGGGGTGAACGGCCGCGCTACAAAATCCGGAATGTCAACTCACACAGTTTGGGAGTGGTTGGCGTCGACCCACTCACCCGGCGTCGAAGAGTGGGGACGATTATCCCGCGCAACACGCGGCTACCGATTATCGCCAAAAGGCGATTCCGCACTCACAAGCCCAATCAGCGCTCTATCCTGGTTGAAATCGTGGAAGGAGAAAGTCCCGAGCCGGAGGATTGCTGCGAGATCGGTAAGGTGCGCGTCCGTGATCTGCCACCCAATCTCCCAAAGGGTTGGCCGGTGGAGGTCATCTTCCAATATCGGGCGAACGGAAGGCTAAAGGTCCGTATCCGTGTGCCGGAAGTGGATCGGGAAGTCGTGGCGGAGTTCCACCGGGAAAGAGCCCTCACAAAAGAACACCTGGACGGCTGGAGACAATTTATCAGCGGTAAAGAACCGACGGATTACCGATGAGTTGTCCGTCGCCGATTCGACCAACGGGTCTACACGCTGCGTCGCCGTCATTCCTCAGAGATAGGTGGTCCTTTTGTTCACGCCCAGGTGAAAAGAACTGGAGGGACCTGCTTGTCAGGTCCGTTTTGCAACGTCAGACGGCAGATTGGGTTTCGGCGAACACGACAGCCGTGTCCCTCCGAAGGACTTGTCCGAGAGAGCCGATTCTCACATTGCGATCCAACGCTCGGATAATCCCCTTCACCGAACCGACTTCCACTGCCTGATTCAGTTGCCGGCTAAAAGGTAGAGGCCATTCATGAGTGGCCCGCACGACTCGTTGGCCCCGCGGCGCGTCACAGGCTTTTTGCAAAAGTGGACCTGGCTGAGTTGCATGTGAGGGTGCTTGAAGCAGAGCGATAGTGGTATCATAAAGACTTACGGCGCTTACCGGCCAGAAGTCATTGTCGGCCCGTTGGATCACACCGTGAAAGTCCGGCGTGGATCATGTCCGTTTGGCATACAGTAAGCGCCCGATCTGAACGAGAAAAGCGCGGATTTAACGGAAAGGATGCAAAATGAGTGAGACCTGCCCGTGGATTATCTCGACAAGCCCTGCGACCTTCGAACAGGACGTCCTGCAGCGTTCCAAAGAAGTTCTGGTGGTGTTGGACTTCTGGGCGCCATGGTGCGGGCCATGCCGTCTGCTGGGTCCCCTGCTCGAAAAACTGGCTCGGGAGAAGAATGGGGCATTCGTTCTGGTGAAAGTGAATACGGATGAGATGCCGGAGCTGGCGGCGGTGTTTCACGTGCAGGGGATTCCCACCGTTTTTGCACTGCGTGATGGACGCGTGATCGAC
>NZ_JACIYL010000927.1:0-1157 GCF_014359955.1 Thermogutta sp.
AGTGCGGCGATTCATGGAGTGCGGCGATTCATCGCCGCTTTCTGGCGAAGGCTTTAGCCTTCACTACTCTGCCGTTGATCCGAATGGAACCGGCGTCCGCCTTCCGGAGGGACCTGCTTGTCAGGTCCGTTTGTCAACCTTCGATGTTCCACCCCAGTTTACCCGGGTTTCGGTAGGGGCAATTCATGAATTGCCCCTACCGCATAGGGAGGGACCCGCTTGTCGGGTGCGTTATTTCGGAGGGACGTGCTTGTCACGTCCGCTTTTTTCGGAGGGACCCGCCTGTCGGGTCCGATAAACACCGATTGATGATCCATCCCACCTCATCGGGCACGACAAGCGTGCCCCTCCGGCCTTTCGGAGCTTTTTTCACGAAGGCTTCACCCTTCGCACGACTGGCCTTTTTCGGGTCAACTTGTATTCTCACAAACTTGGCGTATATTGGGGTTTATGTTTCGTTGGGGATGCCGGGCTGATTCCGACCGGCAGACGGGGTGGGCTGTCTAGAGGTACCTTGATCGGCCAGCCAACCGCGTGGTGAGTGGGTCGTACAAAAAGACTGGAGTGAAAGCTATGTCGGTCGGCGAGTGGGTCAGCGGTCAGGTCTTCAAGCTGGTTCATCGTCACAATCTCGTTTACAACACCTGCTGGGAGGATCCGCGGCTGGACCGCGTGGCCCTCAACATCGGGCCGGACGACACGATACTGGTCATTACCTCCGCGGGTTGTAATGCCCTGGATTACGCGCTCTTGGGCCCCCGCCACATTTACGCGGTCGATATGAATCCCCGCCAAAACGCCTTGCTGGAGCTGAAAATGGCGGGGATCCGGCATCTGGACTTTGAGACGTTTTTCCAGATTTTCGGTCAGGGACGGTGTCGGGGGATCAAGCAGATTTATGAGCAGCGTCTGCGGCGAGACCTGAGTCCCTTTGCACGCCGCTACTGGGATCGGCATATCCACCGATTTTTTGGAAAAAAACGATCGTTCTACTTCCGAGGCACGGCTGGGACATTTGCCCGGGTGATGAACACCTATATCAACAAGGTGGCTCGGGTTCGCCCATGGGTGGATCGAATCCTTGAGGCTAAAACCCTCGAAGAGCAGCGCGAGATCTATGAGAAATATCTGAAAGAGCAGGTCTGGACGCCGCTTTT
>NZ_JACIYL010000927.1:1167-1570 GCF_014359955.1 Thermogutta sp.
CGCTTTTGCGGTTCCTCCTCAGCCGCGATGCGATGCTCTCGCTGGTGGGGGTGCCCCGGGCGCAGCGCAAACAGATCGAAATGTACTATCAGGGTGGGGTGGCCAAGTACGTGCAGGATTGCGTTGAGGCGGTGTTCGCCAAGCTGCCGATTTCAGACAACTACTTTTGGCGGGTTTACATCACCGGGAGCTACACGCGGGAGTGCTGTCCGGAGTATCTCAAGGAGGAGAATTTCTACAAGTTGAAAGGGGGACTCGTCGATCGCATCACCACCCACACCAATACGGTGGAAGGTTTTCTCGTCGAAAATGATGTCGCCATCAGCAAATATGTGCTTCTGGATCACATGGACTGGCTGGCGGGTCGTTTCTTTCCGCTTCTGGAGGCCGAATGGCAGGCGAT
>NZ_JACIYL010000928.1 GCF_014359955.1 Thermogutta sp.
AGGCACCGGTACGGAAATCATTCTGTCAAACACGTATCATCTCCTTTTGCGTCCGAAGCCAGAAACCGTGGCGGCACTCGGCGGACTTCACCGCTTCATGGGATGGCACAAACCGATCCTGACGGACAGCGGTGGATTCCAGGTATTCAGCCTCGCTCAACTCACGCGTATTGAGGAACGGGGAGCCGTTTTTCGGTCCCATCTGGACGGTTCCCCTGTCGAACTGACACCCGAACGCGCCATCGAAGTTCAGGAGATGCTGGGCAGCGACATCGCCATGGTCCTCGATCACGTCGTTGCCCTGCCCAACGAAAGGTCAATCATCGAGGACGCAATGGAAAGGAGTGTCCGCTGGGCCGAGCGCTGCCGAAAGGCTCACCAACGAAAAGATCAGTTATTGTTTGGTATTGTTCAGGGAGGACTCGAACCAGACCTTCGACTTCGCTGCGTCGAAAAGCTCGTTGAAATAGGGTTCGATGGATACGCGATCGGTGGCCTGAGTGTCGGCGAATCGCCCGCCGAAATGTACCGCACCCTGGACGTTGTGGCTCCTTCCTTGCCGGCAGACAGGCCTCGCTATCTCATGGGCGTGGGACGTCCCATCGATCTTCTGGAGGGAATTGCCCGGGGCGTGGATATGTTCGATTGCGTGATGCCGACGCGGAACGGTCGAAATGCCATGGCCTTCACGGAAGCCGGGCCGCTTCGTATGCGTAACGCGTGTCATGAGCGGGATCCCCGTCCGATGGACCCCACATGCCCGTGTCTTGCCTGCACCTTCAGCCGAGGATACATCAGGCATCTCTTCATGGCTCGCGAGATGCTGGGCCCAATTCTCGTGAGCCTCCACAATATCGCGTTTTACCAGCGGCTCATAAGACAGGCGCGGGCGGCGATTGAAGACGGCTCGTTCGGCGATTTTTTGGAGGAAAAACGGGCCACCTGGTCCCGAACAACGACAGAAGATGAGGACGAACTCGAGAATCGATCGAGCTGAATATTTCCCGCGGAGAATCTTGGCATCATTCACCTGAGAGAATCATTTTCACTTCTGAGCGCGGGAAACGGTGTCCTTCATTCGATCGACAAGAAATGGCTCCTCCTCGGGCATGGCCGCCTCGAAAATGGACGCGGAGCTGTGCAGCGTCAACGTTCGTGCGTCTTTCTTGAGATTGTAAACCTGCGTCATTTGCTCCACCTCATAACGAATCCGCTCCACGAGTTCCGGCGGCTCAAGCACTTCCGCGTAACGTCCGAAGCTGAGAATCCAGCGTTCGATTTCTTCGAGGCTTTCCAGGTCAAATTCCGCAATGAGGCTGCCGTCCCGCTGGGGATGCAACTGCTGGCTGACGTGCCACCTTGCTTCGCTCACATACCGGGCGACCTCGGGTGAAAAGCGAACACGTATGTGATAGTCGCCATCCCCCTGGTACACCCCAAAACTTCCGGCAAAGTGCTCGTCCAAGCGGAAATCGTTGGGCATTTCGAACCGTCGATCGGTCACTTCCGCCCGACTAATTCTGTTCACTTTCCAGTGTCGTATTTCCTTCTTCCCCGGGGACCATCCTAC
>NZ_JACIYL010000929.1 GCF_014359955.1 Thermogutta sp.
GTGCGGTCGGCTACGCCCCGCAAATCACCGTGATCCCCGAAGGTAGCATGCTCACCGCGGCGGCCACGATCTCTGCCGATCGCCGTTATGTCCGCGTGAACCCCTATCCCGTGTTCCAGGGTATCGGTGAGGTGAACATCTTTAACTTCGTGACGGGAGAAAGCGGTCAAGGCCTGGGCGGCACCGGCGGCCAAGGCTTCGGCGGCCTGTTCAGCGGTGGATTCGGCAGCGGCTTCGGCGGATTTGGCGGCGGTTTCTTCTGAAACCTGACCCCCCCATCTGGCCGACAACATTTAGCCGATCGGGATCGTTGGAAAAACGGAGACGACACAACAATCGTCTCCATTTCTTTTTTACCGCCTCAGGCGAATCCATTCTGCTTTGAGGTCGCGTGGGATCATGAGCACCACCCCGTCGCGCTCGGTCTTGGGTGTGAGAACGGCCCAACGGTTCCAGCTCCCACCAATCCGCCGACCGACCTCGGCATGAAGTGTTTCTCCAGATTTGATTGGCAGACGCACCGTGGTGGCCCCTGTGGGAATCAGCCACCATTCTTGTGCCTCGGACAACCGCTCATCCTCTGCCACGGCCACGAGAATGACGTGACCGTCCGCTTCGACCAGCGGTTGATCATCCCATCGAATCGATCCCGCCCCTTCCACGGCCGTCACTTTTCGCGACGAATCGACGGTCACAAGCCCCGGATGCCAGCCCGGCAGACGCATGCTCACCGTGTGTCCGCTGGGAAGTGTGGCGGTAAACGCGACATCCTGATCCTGGGCATTAACAAAGACGTAGGCCACCCCATTCTCCAAAGGAACCCGAAATGCCTGCACAGCCGGAACGTCTGGCGTGATGGAAATCCGGGCTATCTGCGCCCTGTCCATCACCTGCCGCCACCTGCTGCGACGTGAGGCGACAATCTCGTCCATTCCAGTTCCCGCGCGTCCCGCAATTTCCAGATCCTTTTCCCATAAAACGATCAGCCGTGGCGAATGACTCTGGAGAAGTCGTTCACTCGCCGGGTTTATTGCACCCGGAACAATCACCATCCGCACCCCTTCCAGCGTTCCTTCGTCAATTGCATCGTCCCCGGCGACGGCAAAGTCCACACCAAGAGTCAAGAGGACACGGCTGGCCAGGAGAACCGCCTCCCGAGCTTCGGCGGCACGCTCCGGTGGGGCACTGTCCGGAGAGATCACGACAACAGCAGGCTTTTCCCACTTGGGAGCCAGTCGCGAAAGCAAAACCGAAGATACCCGATAAAATCGCAGCGACGACCGCTCTGTGCCATCACAGGTCCGCAGCAGCCCCCAGGGGAAGACGCGATCGTCGTCATCGCGCCAGCACCAGTTTCTGGCAGCACTGCCTCCCAGAGCAAAGACATATTGCGGAAATAGCAGGAAGAGCCGCTCCTGCTCGGCCACTGATCGCCGAATATGGTAGCCGTGGGCACCGCGCTCTTGTTCCCAGGCAGGATGCGTTTTCACCCCGAACTCCCCGATCGCCAAAGATTTACCCGTCAGCCGCGAATCGATCCATTTGACAGTGGGAGCGAACTCTTCCACG
>NZ_JACIYL010000093.1 GCF_014359955.1 Thermogutta sp.
AGGGCACCAACCTGGGAAGCTCCTTTGAAGAACTCGCCACCATCGTGGAAGCAACCGAACAATCGCACCGCGTGGGCATCTGCTGGGACACCTGCCACATGCTGGCAGCGGACTACCCCATCGACCATCCCGATGGCTGGAACAAGACCGTGCGCTGGTTTGACCGCGTTCTCGGCCTGCACCGCCTTCGAGCAATCCACCTCAATGACAGCCGAACTCCCCGGGGTAGCCGCGTCGATCGCCACGAGCATATTGGCCGTGGCCACGTGGGGCTGGAAACCTTTCGCCGCCTGCTCCACGACCCTCGCGTCAATCACCTCCCCATGTTTCTGGAAACGCCCAAGGGAAAAACCGACGACGGTCAAGACTGGGACGTGGTCAACCTCACCGTCCTTCGTGAGCTCCTGGTGCGAACACCAGCAGCTTCCCCTCAGGAACCGCTTTAATAATGGCGGTTCGCAAGAGGGCACAGGCCGTCAGAAGGAAGCCAGAACACTCGCTTACGGCACCGTGACGCCAGGTGGAAGAGCCGCTTTCCAGCCCGCGTGGAGCAGATCCGCCATCTCTTTACGGACCTGTTCGTAGGCCGGATCATCCACAACGTTCCTCGTCTCCCAGGGGTCTTTCTCTAGGTCATAAAGGGCCGCAGGGATGGCGCCCTTTTTGAGCTCCATGTAACTGTATTTCTTGGTCCGCACGCACTCGCCGAAGGCGTCACCGTCATCTTCCACAATGAAGGCGGCCTTTTTCCAGGGACGTTGCGGATTCACCAGCAGCGGCGCGAAGCTGATGCCTTCCAGGTTTTTCGGTAGGTCCAGCTTGAGCAGTTCTCCCAGCGTGGGGACGAGATCCACAAACTCGACAATTTCGTCACAGGTTTTCCCGTTGGCCGGGGCACCGGGAACGCGGACAATCAGCGGTGCCCGATGCGTCGCTTCCAGCATCGAGTATTTCGACCAGAAGCCGTGGTCGCCCAAATGGAATCCGTGATCGCCCAGGAAAATGACGATCGTGTTTTTGTCCAGTCCAGTTTCTTCCAGGGCGTCAAGAATCATCCCGATATTGTCGTCCACAAACGTCAGACATGCGTAATAGGCCGCGATGGCCTCTTTCGCCTGCTGCCGTGTGGGTTGCTTGAGCGTAAAGATATCCGGGTTGCCGCCGAACGCCCGCTTGGGATACGGGAAATTGACCAGACTTTCCGGCGGGGCGGGTGGATCCGGGATTTGAGCGGGGTCGTACATGTCGATGTACTGCTTCGGGCAGATGAGCGGCGTGTGGGGTCGGGACTGCGCCACCGCAAGGAAGAACTGCTGCTTCGATTTGGCAAACTCCTTCAACAGGGCCGCCGCGGTCGCAGCCATTCGGTAATCGCCTTCCTGTTCCCGAGTTCGGCCGGAATCTCCGTACCGATCCGATTGTCTCCGTCGCCACTCGCGATATTCACGACTTTTCTGATCCTTGGGCGGCGGCTGCCAATCGGCGGGACGCGGGACGGGTGGAAACTTGATAATCGGTCCGGGACCTTTCCAGCCTGGCGGCGGCGTGTACATCTCAATGCGATCGAAGACCGAAAGCTGCTTTTCCGCGTAGTCTGTGCGGTGAAATAATTTGCCAATGACCGCCAGATAAAAACCTTTGGCCTTCAAATATTCCGGCAGGGTGAGAACCCCTTCCGGTAAATGGGCGTCCATCTCTTGTTCATTGCGAGTCACCCGGGTCGTCAGCGGCCGAAGACCAGTGAGAAATGACGCGCGGGAAGGATTGCAGCACACCGCCTGAACGTAGGCCCGATCAAAACGCACCGCGGTCTTGGTGAATCGATCCAGGTTGGGCGTTTTGCAGATCGGATTCCCGTAACACCCGAGGGCTGCGGCGTTGCAGTCCTCGATGTCGATAAGCAGCACGTTCATGTGTGAAGTGTCGGGCAGAGCCTGCACCTCACCCGTCAAACATGTCGCCAGAAGCAATCCCCACAGGACAGACATACGTCACCTCCCCAACAGCTCAATGACGAACCATCACCTTGAAACAGGCAATCCGGGAGAAAAACCTCCCCCATGGCAGCCGACGCCATTATACCTGCGCCCAAGTTGGACGAAAGAGCCCTGCCAGTGTAACTCCTCCAGGCTCGTTTTTTTCCGGATAACGGCGGCCACATGAAAACGGATAGAGTCCGTCTTCGGAGAAAGTCGCTTGACGGCTCCGCTTTTCCAGGATGGATGATCCGTTTGATTCCATCGGGCACAAGAACCGTTCACCGGTAGGGGCAATTCATGAATGGCCTCTCCCACGCGCTATCCCTTTAGCTTCCAGCAAATCCTTCCAAAAAGTCGGGATCCGTCGGGTTGTGTCTATTCTTTCCCATCACGTCGCGGCCCTGGCCTTCCACGGATTCTAACAACGCGCGGAAACAAGCCCGGACCTGCGGCTCCTTCAGCACCGCCCTTCAGCCATTTACAATGGAAGGTTCGGAAAGACACCAGACGAGATTGGGAGGTTGATGTGATGGTCATCAAACCGCAACGGGCGCTGATCAGTGTCAGCGACAAAACGGGTCTGGCCGAATTCGCCCAGCAGCTCCACAAATTGGGAATTGAGATTTTCAGCACAGGCGGCACCCGCCTGTTTCTCGAGCAGGCCGGCGTCCCGGTGAAGGATGTGGCGGCCTACACCGGATTCCCCGAGATGATGGAAGGCCGGGTGAAGACCCTCCATCCGCGGATCTTCGGCGGGATTCTGGCGCGGCGCGATCGGCCGGAAGATCTCCAATCCATGGAAGAGCACGGGATTCTGGCCTTCGATCTCGTCGTGGTCAATCTTTACCCCTTCCGGAAAACGATCGAACGACCCGGCTGCACGGAAGCAGACGCCATCGAGAACATTGACATCGGGGGACCTTCGCTGGTGCGGGCGGCGGCCAAGAACCACGCGTTTGTCGCCGTCGTTACGCAGCCCGCCCAGTACGCCGAGATTCTCAGCGACCTGCAAGCCCACGACGGAATCACGCTGGAGCTGCGTCGCCGGCTTGCCGCCGAGGCTTTCGCGCATACTGCCGAGTACGATCAGGCCATCGCCACGTGGTTTGCCAAACAGGTGGAACCTGGCGTCTTTCCACCACGCCTGTTCTTCCGTTACGATCGGATTTCCACGCTTCGCTACGGCGAGAATCCTCATCAGCAGGCAGCCGTGTACGCCGTTCCCGAAGCGAAAGGGCCGTCCGTCGTCACGGCGCGACAGCTCCACGGAAAGGAACTTTCCTATAACAATTTGCTCGATCTGGAATCCGCCCTGGAAATCGTTCGCCATTTCGAGGAACCGGCCACGAGCGTCATCAAGCACAACAACCCGTGCGGGGCAGCCGTCGCGGATTCGCTCGCCGAAGCCACTCGTAAAGCCCTGGCCGGCGATCCGGTGAGCGCCTTCGGTTCCGTACTGGGGATGAATCGGGTGGTGGATCGCGCGACGGCGGAAGTCCTCTGTGAACCGGGGCTTTTCATCGAGGCCATCATCGCGCCGGCCTTCGATCGCGAGGCTCTGGACATGTTGACCACCGTGCCCAAGTGGAAAAAGAACGTGCGGCTCATGGAAGTTGGAGAGCTGCCACGGCCGGCGCCTTGCTGGAGTTACCGCCCGCTCCAGGAAGGCCTCCTTGTGCAGGACGCCGATAATCTGCCCGACGATGAAACAGAGTGGAAAGTCGTCACGCAGGTTCAGCCAGATGACGCTCTTCTCCCTGAGCTTCGCTTTGCCTGGGCGATGGTTCGCTTCGTCAAATCCAACGCCATCGTCCTTGCCAAGGACCAGATGCTGGTGGGGGTGGGCGCCGGTCAGATGAGTCGCGTGGATTCCGTGGAAATTGCGATCCGCAAAGCGGGAGACCGGGCCGCCGGCAGTGTCCTGGCCTCCGATGCCTTTTTCCCCTTCCCTGATTCGATCGAACACGCTGCCAGGGCGGGGATTCGCGCCATCATTCAACCGGGCGGCTCGGTGCGAGATGAGGAAGTCATCGCCGCCTGCAACCAGCACGGAATCCCCATGATCTTCACGGGACGGCGCCACTTCCGGCATTGAGGGTGCGGCATCGCAGGGAGCAGGTCCAACTCCTGGATGTGCCCTAGGTCAGGTACTTTTCGAGCACCTGGGGTAAATCATCCACCGTGATCAAGCGGCTGAAGTCGAGCAGACCGCTGAGCGCTCGAGAATAAACCTGATAGCCGATTTCCTCGAGAATGGCGATCGGGTTGAGCCCGGCGATGACGATAACCCCGACACGACCTGAGATGACGGGAATGCCCAGCAAGGGCTGCGAGGGGAGTCCTACCGCCATCAGGCCGCCCAATCCGATGCGCGCCATCTCTTCTTCAAGATGGATGACGACTTCCCGGGCATCCTCGGGAATCTCCCGAAAGCTCGCCCCGATCAGCCCGTTTCCATCTGTAATCGCGCCTCGGTAGTTCGTCATTCGGCCACGGATGAACACCTCCAGTGGATCGATACTTGTTCCGTCGTAGTGGATAATCTCGGCGAATCGCACGGGCTTGCCATCGCGAAGTTCCAAGAGGCCGCCGAATCGCGAAGCGGTAGGAATACCGTGCTTGAGCAGCACACTGTTGAAGGTGATCGAACAGATCGTGCAGAACGCGATTTTGCCGGGAGGAATCTGAACCCCGCCGAGCGTTTCACCGGGTTCCAGGATGGCCAGCCGTCGCCCCATGCCGTAGCCCTTGTAGAAAACCTGGCACACCGCGTCCAGACACTGGGCAAGGTCCCGCGGATTGACCACCGAGGTGTTGACCACCACCGTGCCGGTGCGGCGTTCCAGATCGAAGGTCATCTTGTAGGTCATTTCGTCGATTCGGGCGGAGAGATATCCAACCCGCTGCACCGTCTGGGCAATGCGGAGTTCGGCGAGGCCTTTTTCGGAGATGGTATGGCCACGATGCCCATAGGAAATCGTCAACCCCTCGCGATCGAGTTCGTTGAGGTACAGGCGGACGGTCCGCTCGCTGAGCAGGTAACCCGCGGAGGCCAGCGCTTCGGCGATCTCGCCAGAGGTGAGAGGCTGCTGCGACTTGCGGAGAACGCGGAGGATTTCCATCCTGTGCCGTGACTTGCGTTCTTCCCTTCGAGATACAGACATTTCTTCCCGCACTCGCGGAAGGGAGGATTTTCTGCTCATGGCCGAACCTCCGAGCTGACCCATCGCGATTCCGAAGCCATCCAGTCAGATGCAGGACAGGAATTTCCGGCAGAGGATTGGCAATGCGGCGACTCTCTTTTCCGGAAATCCCGTTCATCTGGCATTCAACCAGTTTACATCCCATGAATCTTGCCGAAAACCATCCAGCAATCGGCAATTTTGCCAATTTTTGGAAATGGCCACCACGTTGATACGGTAAGTGGTATTGGGATCTGGGGCAAAAATCGCTGATTGATAAACGGTCCCGTATTGACGAAATCTGGAGATTTGGTAATATAATGCCGATTATGTCTGAACCTTGCTGCCGATTTGTCAGCCTGTCTGTGGTTTTCAAACTTCCGGGAGACGTACGATGACATTCATTCAGTACCGCAAGCAAAACGATGTTCTGGGAACGGTGAACCGGGGAAACCCGGCCGATTCGGGATTGTGCACCCTCTGCGAATCGGACTGTAAGGGGAAGTGTGAAACCTGGCTCAGTTCGCTGGTGGGCAGGAAGCTGCTCTATCCGCGAAACTTCGGCCATGTCACCGCCGGTTCTGCCAACGTTGTGGCACTGGGCGTGGGTTATCACGCCCTGCGCATTCAGGGTTACGCCTACGACGCGACAGGATTGCCGCCGGGGATGACGGATTCCCCCGACGATTGCGTCTTTCCGCGGGTCGATGTGACCACCGAATTTGGTCGTGAGGTCAAAACGAAGTGTCGCGTGCCGATCATGACCGGCGCGCTGGGTTCCACGTTCGTGGCGGCCAAGTACTGGGATTCCTTTGCCATCGGCGCCGCGCTCTGCGGATTCCCTATTGTGGTTGGTGAAAACGTTGTGGGAGTGGACCGCAATTCGGTATTCAAAGATGGCCGCGTGGTGGAATCTCCCGAGATGGACCGCCGCGTCAATTCTTTCCTTCGCTACTATGACGGTTACGGCGCCATCATCGTGCAGATGAACGTGGAAGATACCCGCAACGGCGTGGCGCAGTATCTCATCGAAAAATTTGGCGATAAAGTCATTCTGGAGCTGAAGTGGGGACAGGGCGCCAAGGACATCGGGGGCGAAATCCAGGTGAGCGACATCGAATACGCTCGGTTCCTCAAAGATCGGGGCTATATTGTGGATCCCGATCCTTACGATCCGGTCGCCGAGGCCGCCTATCGCTCCGGTGCACTCCGCTCTTTTGCCCGCCACAGCCGCTTGGGGGCCTCCAATCTTCACTCGGCGGAGGACGTGTACGAAGACTTCATGAACTCGATCGACTTTTTCCGCAAGCTCGGCTACAAGCGGATTTCGCTGAAGACGGGGGCCTACGGGATGGAAGCTCTGGCCCTGGCCCTGCGCTGCGCCGCGGACGCCAAACTCGATCTTTTGACCATCGACGGCGCCGGCGGTGGCACGGGCATGAGCCCCTGGAACATGATGGAATACTGGGGTGTTCCTTCGCTCCATCTGCACGCCAAAACGTACGAATACTGCCAGATTCTCAAGCAGCGCGGAATCCAGCCGCCGGATATTTCGCTGGGCGGTGGATTCGGTCGCGAAGACCACATCTTCAAGGCGCTGGCCCTCTGCGCTCCGTACACGAAGCTCGTATGCATGGGCCGCGCCATGATGATCCCGGGCTTCCTGGGCAGCAACATCGAAGGGGTGCTGCGGCCGGAACGGCGGGCGGCCGTCAACGGCAATTGGGACAGCCTCCCTGCCAGCGTGACGGCCATCGGTCAAAAACCGGAAGAGATCTTCGCTGCGTGGGAGACGGTCAAGGCCAAGGTCGGTGCCGAAGAAATGAAGAACATTCCGTTCGGAGCCGTGGCCGTGTGCTGTCTGGTGGACAAGCTCATGGCTGGTCTTCAGCAACTGATGGCCGGCGCCCGTCGCTTCAATCTCAGCGCGATCCGCCGGGAAGATCTGATGGCCGCCAACCGCGAGACGGCCGAGGTGACGGGCATCCCCTTCATGCTCGATGCCCAAAATGATAAGGCGCTGGAGATTCTCAAGAAGTAACGCCGGGCTTTAAGCTGCGCAGCGGGTCCAAGAGGCGACCGTCGGCACATGCCGACGGTCGTTTGTTTTGAATGGGGCACGCCGTGCCGGAGGGAAGCGAAAAACGGGGTTTACTCAGATCGGGACGCCTGCCGCTCGCTTTCTTCGGCACACTTGACGCAGGTCGTGGCGTAGGGGATGGCTTTCAGGCGGATTTTGGGAATTCGCTGGCCGCACATCTCGCACTTGCCGTAGGTGCCCTCCTCGATGGCCTTGAGCGCGGCGTTGACGCGCTCGAGCACCTCCCTTTCATTCTCGACAAGGGAGAGCGTAAACTCCTGCTCGTAATTGTCGCTGCCCAATTCCGCCGGATGGATGGACGATCCTGCCCGCCCGGCCAGCCCTTCCTCGTTTTGATTGAGGGCCGCCTGAGTCAGATAGCGAACGTTGCCCGACAGACGCTCCCGCAGGGCCAGCAACTCCTTTCGAAAATGTTCCAGCTCTTCTTTCTTCAACGACTCATGCTTCATTGTCCACACCTCACCGGTGCCTGGCAAAATTGTGGGCACAATCAGGGTCAAAATTCGATTGTAGGTGGGCCCTGGAAGACTGTCAAACAGCTTCCATCTCGAAAAATCCCCAGTTTTCCTTTGGCGATAGCTCGGAGGGACCTGTTGTCAGGTCCGCTCGTCGGAGGGACGTGCTTGTCACGTCCGCTTTTCGAATTATGGGCCTGGTGGGGCAGATTGATGGGCGCGGTTCCGTTGCTGGTTAAACGGTAGGGGCAATCCATGAATTGCCCCTACAAAACTTTGTGCACGTGGCATGTCAAAGATTCTTTGTAAAGTGGGGATCGCTCAGGCTTCCTTCTCTCCTTGCAACCTTTTTCAGCATTTCAGGTTCTCAAAAGTTTTTGTACGAAATTTCGTTCGCCCAGCCACTAATAATGTGGTGGGGTGATCCGGCGGATTGGGCGTGTTCCATTGAATCCCCTTATTCCGCTCGCCCCCCCACCCGGAAAAATGAGTACGACGTTTACCGGCCGAGACTTTGTCGCGAAAACCTCTCACACCTGGCGGAGACGAACCTATGCGGTTGACCCTGCGAACACTTCTGGCCTATCTGGACAATGTTCTCGAGCCTGAAGATGCCGCTGAACTGGGGAAAAAGATCGAAGAAAGCGAAGTAGCCAAGGCCCTCATTCAGCGAATTCGGGAACTTCTCCGCAAGGACAAACTCGGCGCACCGGAAGTCCTCGACCACCGCGAGAGCCTCGATCCCAACACCGTGGCCGAGTATCTCGACAACACTTTGCCCGCGGAAAAAGTCGCGGACTTTGAAAAGGTGTGCCTGGAGTCGGACATCGAACTTGCAGAAGTAGCGGCGTGCCATCAGATTCTCGCCCTGGTGCTGGGAGAACCCGCCGAGGTGGATCCGGCCCTCCGCGAAAAGATTTACAGGCTTCCCCAGGTGGCCGCTCAACAGGAATCTGCCGTGGAACGCATTGCGCGGGACCTCACTTCCGATGTCGAGGGGCCTCCACCCGCTGAAGCTGAGCCGTCCGGCGTCTCTCGCACCCGAACGCGGACGGAAGCCCAGTTTGTGTCCAATGTTCCCGACCACAGCTATCGGCGGTGGTTGCTGGGGCTTTCCGTGCTGCTTATTTTGGGATTTGCCGTGGTTGGCGGACTGCTCGTCTATCGAACGTGGGGGACTTCCACCGGTGGACCGGAGACCGCCCTGGCCGTCAAGGACACAGAAGCGCCGGCGAGTGCCGGTGAGAAGGAACCGGTAGCAAAACCCGCAGAGTCTGGAGCAGCACCTTCAAAAGACTCCGCACCTGCGACGGGGCAGGGCAAGCCTGCCGCCCCTGCGCCTGCCGCGGAAGCCCCAGGGAAAGACACCCGGGAGATTCCTCCCGCTTCGCCGAGTCCCGGTCCTGCCTTGTCAGGTTTACCTCCTGAAACAGGCCAACCTTCCCAGCAGGCTTCCCCAGAAGCTCCAGTGACCGCACCACCCACTGCGCCCGCACAGCAGCCAATGACGCCACCGGCAGAATTGCCTGCCCAGCCCAGTCCTCCACCAACAGAGGTCGCGGCGGTGCCACAACTCCCGCAATCGCCCCAGCCGCCGGTAGGGGATCTTCTTCCGGCACCTCCGCCCGCCTCGCCGGCACCACCAACCAGTTTGCCGGGAGGCACCATTCCGGACGCCGTGCCGCCGATGGATGTGGCGCCTCTCCCCCCAGAACCGATCGGCACC
>NZ_JACIYL010000930.1 GCF_014359955.1 Thermogutta sp.
ATTGTGAAAGAGCTCTGCCGACTTCTGGGGGGTGAAGTCTCCGTGGAAAGTGAACTGGGAAGAGGAAGTGTTTTCACCGTCCGTCTGCCCTGGACGCTTTCACCCCAGCAACAGGAAGAATCCGGTTTGGGACTTCGACTGTCCGATTTTGAAAAAATGCGGTTCGATCGCGGCAGATCAGTGCGTCGCCCCCAATCGGCCCCTGCCGACAGCCGGGCGGGTTGAAATAATAGCCCAGAGCTCCCTTGAGTCGCGAAAGTGTCTCCCACACCCTCGGAGATGGCGGCGCACGACGCGGCACTGCGGGACTCCTTGAAGTGTCACAAACGCACAAACATCGGTCCAACCGGCAGCACAGGGTTATTGACAACGTGGCGATTCATGGATCTTACCGCGTTCACCTTCCGCTTCACGGGTTTCTAAAGAACGATGAGCACTTCCCGATCAGGCAAAAGTCCTAACCCGACCGGCCGGCGTCCGGAGGTTCTCCTGTTCACCGACGGTGCGTGCAGCGGCAATCCAGGCCCGGGCGGTTGGGCATTTATCCTGCGACATCCAGCGTCGGGAAAGGAACTCATCAACTCCGGTGCGGAGTCCAGCACGACCAACAATCGAATGGAGCTGATGGCTGTCATCAAAGGGCTGGAGGCGCTCCGCAAACCCAGCCGTGTTCGCCTGATTTCCGACAGCGTTTATGTGGGAAAAGGCCTCACCGAATGGCTCCCCAGATGGAAGGCCAAAGGCTGGAAACGGTCAGGAAATGAGGCTGTAAAAAACGAAGACCTCTGGAGGCGTCTCGACGAACTTCTTTCCATCCACGAGGTGGAGTTTCAGCACATACCCGGCCACACGGGCCACAAGGAAAACGAACTGTGTGACCGCCTGGCAGTCCAGGCCTATCAAGAGCTGATCCAATCGCAGAAAGGCGCGGCGGAAGCAAGTAAACCCGCCTGACTCAGCTGCGCGCCGCAACCGCCTTGGACAGCGCAGGGGAACGGCACCTCACAACCGCAGCCCCTTCACCCCACGTCGGCCAGGGCCATACTTTTTCCGTATCGGGCCAGCACGAGGCGGCGCAAGCGGCGATGTTCGGGACGGGCCAGTCCGGGGTCCGCGGCTATCAACTCCCAGGCATCCTGACGAGCCAGTTCGACAACCTCTCGATCGCGAACCAAATCCGCGATGCGAAACGGCGGCAGCCCGTGTTGTCGAGTCCCCAGGATCTCTCCGGGCCCCCGCAGTGCAAAGTCGATTTCTGCCAGCTCGAACCCGTTGGTTGTACGACAAAACGCCTCCAGACGCTGTTTGGTATCGGGCGCTGTGGAATCCGAGAACACACAGCAGTAACCCGGCACCGGTCCGCGGCTCACTCTTCCCCGCAGTTGATGGAGCTGGGCCAGGCCGAATCGCTCGCCGTTCTCAATCGTCATCAGAGTCGCGTTGGGAACGTCGATACCCACCTCGATGACCGCGGTAGAAACGAGCACGTCGATCTCCCCGCGTCGAAACCGCGCCATCACCTCTTCTTTTTCTTCACCGGTCATTCGGCCATGAATAGCAGCCAGCCG
>NZ_JACIYL010000931.1 GCF_014359955.1 Thermogutta sp.
TCACGCGCACCGCCCACGGGTTCAGGCCGTGAGGTTGAACGCCCGCCGAGTGGGCTTCGATGACGTCACCTTTCAGGTGCCTTGCCCAGCCCTCGGCCATCTGACTGCGACACGAATTGCCTGTACAAAGAAATAGAATCCGCAATCTGGAGTTGGGTCCACTTTCCGCCACTGTCGATCTCCGTGTAGCCCACTATTGTCTTTCGGGGTTGACACATCACCCCGCCGCCTCGGCCTCGGCCGCCGTTCGCCGCGCCATCAGCCATTCCGCAAGTTCCCCCATGCCCTGCCCGGTTTTTGCAGAGACTTCAAACACGGCGGCGTCAGGATTCAACCGGGAGAGCGTCTCCCGGACGCGCTGCGGTTGAAACTCGAAATAGGGAAGAAGGTCCACCTTGCTGATGACCACCGCCTGGGTCGATTGAAACACTGTGGGGTATTTGATCACTTTGTCGTCGCCTTCAGGGACGCTCAGGATCACAATCCGCAGATTTTCCCCCAGGTCGAACCCAGCGGGACAGACGAGGTTGCCCACGTTCTCAATAAACAGCCAACCTCCCCGGGAAAGGGGCAGGCCATCCACCGCGGCGGCCACCATGTTCGCATCCAAGTGGCAGGCGCCCTCTGTGGTGATCTGGACGACGGGCAAACCTCGGGCGGAAAGCCGATCGGCGTCCACCGTCCCGGCCAGATCGCCCTCGATAACCGCCAGGGGTCCTTTGCCGTTGAGCGTCGCGGCGAGCGATTCGATGAGCGACGTTTTTCCGCCACCCGGTGAGCCCAAAATGTTCACCACAAACACTCCCACCTGGTGGAAGAATCTTCGGTTGGCTGCTGCCAACTGATCGTTCGCCTTTAAAATTTTCTTTGCCGCTACGATTTTCATAGAGCCGCGTTCCTAACCGGGTCATTTTCGGCGGTGAATGGCGCAAGCCCCGCAAGTCCTCGCTGAGTGCTCCGATGGGCATCCGAGCACGTGCAGACAGACCCGGTGGTCTCCTACCCCGCCGCTATCGATCGAGACGTGGACTTCTGCCCGCTCCCGTCCGTTCCCGAAGCTCCGCGGGACCGAGGGCGCATCCTTCGCGGATTGTCAACATCTCGGCAGATGAGGGTTACCCCTCACCGCCTGGGCACCCGCTGCTCAAATCCGTTTCCCCTGCCCCGGAATTACCCGGGTCTGCCCCTTCGTCCAATTCTATCGACTGGAGCAACAAATCGCGTCCCCCTTCGATGAGGACGTCATCACTTTGACACTGCGGGCAGAAGAGGACCACATCGGTCAATTCGGAAACGGCTCCACATTGACGGCAACGGCAAACCGCCGCCGTCTCGCGGATAACGAGTTCACACCCCGGACCAAGGACATCCGGACTGAGCACCTCGAAGGCGAAACGAAACGCCTCCGGGACTACGCCGGAAAGCCTTCCAATGACCACCTCCACCCGGCGAACTCGCCCAGTCACACCGCTGTCGTGAATGTGTTCCTGGACTGATTGAAGGAGGGATTCAACGAGGGCCACTTCGTGCATGTGCCCATTCCAGTTTGGAAAACGCTCAAACGG
>NZ_JACIYL010000932.1 GCF_014359955.1 Thermogutta sp.
AGGTGACGACTTCGCCGCAACCCGAGTGTTATGTTCGCTGCGGGGGAGGCCCCGAGCGACCGGTCGCGATTTACACGCTCCATGTCATGAATGGTGACGGCAGCACTATTCGGCCGATATCGGCCTTTGAGAGTTTTGAATGGCATCCCTGTGTCGATTTTTCCGGCAGAATCCTGTATGCCCGGTGGGATTATGTGGACCGGCATAATCAGCCGTTTATGGGGCTGTGGTCCACGCTGCCCGATGGTACCGGCGTGCAGGCGGTGTACGGCAATTTCACGTGGAACCCGTTATCGGTATTTGAAGCACGCCCAGTGCCGGGGTCGCACAAAATTGTGTTTACGGCATCGGCCCATCATTCGATCACCGGAGGAAGTCTGGTCTTGCTCGATCCCCGGCAGGGAACCGATGGCGAAGGCCCCCTGACCCGTCTTACGCCGGAAGTGTGTTTCCCGGAGAGCGAGGGCTGGCCTGCCCATTATTATGCCAATCCGTATCCGCTCAGTGAAAAATTCTTTCTCGTGTCGTGGAGCGATAAACCTCTCGCAGACCATGGGGGACAAATGGACGATGCTGGTCCCGGGCTGTATCTCTACGATGCCTTCGGCAATCTTCACCTCATTTATCGGGATCCCGAGATTGGCTGCGAATGTCCCCTTCCTCTGGCTCCCCGCCCGCGACCTCCGGCTGTAGCCAGCGAATCGCAGGCCCTTTCGCGTGACACGGCCACATGCGTGATCGTCGATGTTTACGCGGGAATGCCTACGGTGACGCGTGGGGCGGTGAAAAAACTCCGCATTGTGGGACTTCCCGTCAAAACTCATCCCACCATGAATTACCCGGAATTAGGTTTGACCCACGAAGACCCCGGCAAGTTTGTGCTGGGCACGGTGCCGGTGGAACCGGATGGTTCGGCGTATTTTCGCGTCCCCGCCGGTGTTTCCGTTTTCTTCCAGGCACTGGATGAAAAAGGGATGGCCGTCAGAACGATGCGTTCGGCCGTTTATTTCCAGCCTGGGCAGATTGCGAGTTGTATTGGATGCCACGAGTCACGGCAGACGGCACCGCCGATCAAGGCGATCGCCGCGCTCAGAAAGGAGCCGCGGCCCATTCAACCCGGTCCCGTGGGGAGCTGGCCGTTTGATTACAACGAGTTGGTGCAGCCGGTTCTGGATCGGCACTGTGTGAGGTGCCACAACCCTTCTGGCGAAGGCAAAAATTGGGATCTCACAGCGGGCCAATCATGGGAAACGCTTGTCCGCTACGGCAACCCCAGTCTGGCAGACCTGGTACTCGAAGGGTACAGCCGGGGACGGTCTCTTCCCGGAGAAGGATTGGCTGCCCGCGCTCCGCTGGTTTCCCTGCTTGCAAAAGGCCATTATCAGGTCGATTTGCAAGCCGAGGATTGGGAACGCCTGATTACCTGGATGGATCTTTATGGGCAGAAGCGAGGTTATTTTGACGACAGACAGTACCAGGAGTTGGTGAACCTGCGAGAGCAATTGAGAGGGGTTCTCGTCGGTATGATGGATGCGGCACCGTGAGACGACCTGGTAGGTTGGC
>NZ_JACIYL010000933.1:0-506 GCF_014359955.1 Thermogutta sp.
CGCGTGTATCGCGGCAGCGATCAACTGATCAGCCAGAGCCTGACGATTATTCTCACCGACCGGGCATACGACTTCCTGAATTCACCACAGGAGGCCACGATCATCGATTTCGCCAGAAAACGAATCACTTTCCTTGATTTACAACGGAGGGAACAAGCCCAGGTCAGCTTTGAAACGGTCCTTCTGTTTCTGGATCGCCTTCGGGCACGTGCCGTCGAACACCCCGACCCGGGATTCCGGTTTTGCGGTCGACCGAATTTTGAGATCCGCCAAGACGGGCCGGACGAGTGGGTGTTTTCCAGTCCCTGGATGACCTACCGAGTCAAAACCCGGCAGAGCCCTGACGCGCCCACGTGCGATCTGTTCTGGAATGTTTCCGATTGGCTTGCCCGGGCCAACACACTGCTGACCCCCGGTTCCCGCCCACCGTTTGCCAGACTGGCGGTGAACGAGACGTTGCGGGAGCAGAAACTGCTTCCTCGGGAAGTCGTTCTGGTACCTGCCGC
>NZ_JACIYL010000933.1:516-1561 GCF_014359955.1 Thermogutta sp.
TTCCTCGAGTGGTTGCCCGGCCGACGCAGAGAGCTGCGGAGTGTTCACACCATATCGGCGGAAATCACACCAGAAGACCGCCAGCGGCTGGAGAGAGCGAACCGAGCCATGATTTCTTTCCGCCGGGTGGACCTGGTCGATTACCAATCTTCCCGCCGAGGGGGAGAAGCAGAATCGCATTAAAGCCGCGTCTTTTCGGCTTCTTCCTCGATGGCCTTGACCTCTTCCGGTGTCAGTTCGCGCACACGGATGCTCTTGATTACCCCGGTCGAGCACCAGCTCGCAAAGCCGAACGGCTTGCACAGGTCCACCTCATAACGGGTGGAGATTTTGTTATCCCCGATGATGAAGTCCACCACTTTCTTTTCGTCCACCCAGACTTCGATTTTGGCCTTGGTCACCCGGACGCGGAACTTGTACCACTGATTGTCCTTGAAGACCATGAACTGGGTGGTTTCATTGTCCGAGGCATCGTTGAAATTGATCGAAGAAAGCCCGATCACCGAACCGCCCCAGCCGCCCGTGACGAAGCTGCAGAAGCTGTCACCGACAGGAAAAGTCACCGTGGCAAAAAAGTCGATTCCGTCCGTCCGTTTAGCGACGTATTCGACCTCGTAATTGATTTTGGGGAAATCACCTGCCCAGGCAATTCCGGTCATGGGGTCGCCGGTTTCCATCACGATGCACCCATTTTCCACCTTGACCTGCCCCTCTCCCCCAAACTTGGGCACTTTCCAACCGTTGAGCGTTTTACCGTCGAAAAGGTCACGCCATTCATAGCGCGAAGGCTTTTTCTCCGCGCTTTGTGCCGCCGATGCGGCTTCCCCGGCCGCCGATGCTTTCGAGATCCCCGCCCCGGCGCCACCGCTTTCTCCCGCATTCTCGGCCAAAAGAGTTCCCCCGTACGTCAAGGCGGTGCCGAGCACGACTATCATCATCCCATAGATCAGTTTGACAAAATGACTGAAATGCTTCTGCATGGTGGACGCCTCCTCAACTCGGTGCTACGGGAACCCTCCCAGAAGAACCGCAGAACGGCCTCGCC
>NZ_JACIYL010000934.1 GCF_014359955.1 Thermogutta sp.
TTCTGCGAGGCCCTTCTCGATCGGACCCTGCAGTTCTGGCTGGACTGGTTCCGCATATTTCTCCAGGAGGTGGGCGACCTCGTCGATGTCATCATGATCGGCGATGATCTGACCGGTCAGAACGGGCCGCTCTTCAACCCCGAGTTTTACCGCCGGGTTGTCAAACCCCGACAGAAGAAACTGGTTCAGTACATTCGCGCGCACACCCGGGCAAAAATCTGGTATCACACCTGTGGTGCGTGCTCCGTTTATATTCCGGATTTGATCGATAACGGGATCGACATCCTCAATCCCGTGCAGATCAGTGCCCGGGATATGGATCCCCGAACGCTCAAGGCCCAATGGGGTGATCGCCTTGTCTTCTGGGGCGGTGCCATCGACGCGCAGCATGTTCTCCCGTATGCCACACCGCAGGAGATTCGCGAGCACGTTCGTCGCAATCTCGAGATCTGGAAGCCCGGCGGCGGATACGTTTTCAACAACGTCCACAATATTCAGGCCGGGGTTCCTCCGGAGAATATCGTCGCGCTCTACGATGCGGCGTATGAGTACGGCTTTTACGGGAAGTAATCGCCTGGGTTGGTGCAGTAAGCGTTCAAGCAGGTATCAAACAAAAGAACGGCGTCACAGTCCTGGGAGGACGATGACGCCGTCGGACGGGTTGGGAAGAAATCGGGGGCCAGGAGGCTCGGCTTATTCGCTCACGCGAATCGCCACATAGCGCGAGACTCCTTCAGGGGTGACCACCCGCAGGAGGACCCCCTCGCTCAGCGGTTTTGCTTGCAGGGCCTTGGTCAAATCGCTGACACTGGTCACTTTCTGCCGGTTGGCTTCCACGATCACCATGCCTTCTTCAAGACCGGCCAACTGAGCGGGACTACCCGGGGTCACGTTCGTGATGACCACACCCTCTTTGATGTCGAGACCGAGTTGCTGGGCCACATCAGAGGTCAGCGTTTCCACCTGGATGCCCAGTTTGGCAAGGTTCTCGTTTTCCTTCGGCAAAGCGCGATCACCACGACGGAGACGCCCTGGCACACGCTCCATCCCGTATTCGGCGGGTTGTTCGCGGACGATCACCTCAAGTGTGGTCTTCTTGCCGTCGCGGAGGATTTCCACCTTGTGCGGGGCATCGATCGTCGCCTCTTCCACGAGGCTTTGCAGCTCGTTCGGCATGGAGACGGGTTTCCCGTCGAAGCTGAGGATCACGTCACCTGATTTGATCCCGGCCACGGCAGCCGGTGTGTTGGGATACACTTCGGCCACGAGCACGCCTTCATGCGGTTTCACGCCAAGCTGGGACGCCAGGTCCCCTTCGATCGGCTGAATCGCCACGCCGAGGTATCCACGCCGCACGACACCTTTTTCTGCAAGCTGCGTGGCCACAAACTTGGCAAGATTAGAGGGGATGGCAAAGCCGATTCCCTCATATCCACCGGACCGTGTGCTGATGGCCGTATTGATGCCGATGACCTCACCGTCCAGATTCACGAGTGGACCGCCGCTGTTGCCCGGATTGATGGCGGCGTCAGTTTGAATGAAGTTCTCCCGCACGGCA
>NZ_JACIYL010000935.1 GCF_014359955.1 Thermogutta sp.
CGCCTCCCCGCGGGACCGTGATTTCTCGATGTACTCCTTGCAGGTTTGCAATTCTTCAGGAGTGGGACTGCGGGAGAGAATTGTGAGATAAAGTTCGTCCACAATCTCGGGTATCGGGCGACCTGACCGGAACAGCGCCGTCAGTTTAGGCCCGGTTCCCAGTTTGCTGTAAATTGCGCTGGAGTTGAGCATGTGCAGCCATTGCGAGGGCGTGGGCTTGTTGGATCGCTCGTTGAACGCCCCTGTGGCCCGGGCCGAGCGGCCAAAGAGGGTGAGGAACGGACTGATGATGCTCCCATCCGCCAGCGAGACTGCAGAGACATCGCGTGGCACGTAAGTGAACGGCTCGGGGATGGCGCTCGTGTACAAATCGGTTGTCCCGGTGATGTCGTTGATCGCATCGATCAATACTTCGGCTTCCAGCCGTCGCGGCAGATAGCTCGCGAAATTGGCCATGGCTTCCGGGGATGAATTACGGGGAATGGAAGAGAACTGGTATGTCTGAGATGTGAGAATAACCCGATAGAGATGCCGCAGATTGTAACCGCTCTGGATCATTTCCTTTTCCAGGTAAGCGAGGAGTTCCGGATTGCTCGGCGGGTTATCGTCGCGAATGTCATCCGGCTCGTGGATGATTCCGCGTCCCATGATCCACGCCCAGACGCGATTGACGATGCATTTGGTGAACCACGGATTGTCCGGCTTGATGAGCCAATCGGCGAAAACTTCGCGAGGATCCTTGTCAGGAGGGATTGTCACTTTTGTGCCGTCGGGAAATACGCCCACCAGCGGCTCCTGAGAGATGGGAGGAGGAGCAGGGGATACGACCTCATCCTTGGGTTTTGGACGCACTGTGCCAGGCGTGTCGCGCCCGGGAACAAAATTGGTGGGCACCAATCGCAATCCCCACGGATCCCAGAACACTACTTCCTCTTTCCATTCGCTCGTCGGTTTGTACGCGATCTGGGAGAAAAACACCGCCATACCATCCAGGCGCTCCTTTGGCCAGTGATCCGTCCGCACGCCCATGAATGTGAGGGCCACCATGGAAGCGATCCCCGCGGGGCTCCTGTCCTGTACGGCGCGATAAAAGTTGACGGCTCCCACCCGGAAGTTACTGCCGCTTGCCGTCAGCATTTCCCGGACAAACTGGTCATACGGCTTGTTGGATGCCAGCGACGCCCAGACAAACCGATGAAAGGCCCGCGCCCCGTTGGGCCACAGATTGACCGGAATTTCCGCCTTGATCCGCAGGGTGTCGCCCCATTTCATGGCCCAGTAATCCACGAACTCGCGGCGCTCCATGAGACGATCCACAAGGCGGGTCCGCTTGTCCGCAGACTGATCGCTGAGAAACTCACGGACCTCGGCGGGAGTGGGCAATTTCCCCAGCATGTCCAGATAGACGCGACGTACGAACACGGCGTCCGAACACAGGACCGGCTTGATCCCAAGCTGCTCCAGCTTGGCGAAAACGATGCGATCCAGCTCTCCTGCGGGTTGGGGTGGCGTGGGGCTTTCAAAGATGTTCGCCGCTTCTTCCCCCCAGACGAATCC